>JAKFVK010000138.1 GCA_021732205.1 Hyphomicrobiales bacterium
GCCGCCCAGGCGATCAAATTCGTCACCAGAGCCGGACAGCGGCAGACGCTTGCTGAGATCGCCCGCCATGATGGCGTGGCTTGAGGCCGTCATGTCATCAATGCGCCGGGCGATACGCATCGCAACCAACGAGCCGCCGCCAAGGCCGAATGCCAGGACAACGATACCAGCAGCAATCGCGGCGTTGACGACGATCGTCCGCAGCCGCGCCTGCTCGGCAAGATCACGGCCGACAACGAGACGAAACCCGCCGGGCATCTCGACGATGCGCACAGACGCCTCGCGCTGGCGCGTATCGGATGGATCATCGTGTGAATAGGTAATGAGGCGCGGGCCAAGATCGCTCAAAATACCAGGCTGAAGCGATAGCAGATTGCCGGCGAGCGGCTGGCCCTGGGAATTGGTGAGCAGATAGAGATAGGCGCCCGGGCGGTTCGCGCGCCGGGTAACGGCGAGAAAAAGGCCGCGCAGACCAGTCGTGCGGTAGGTTGTTGACAGTGCGTCAATTTCTTCCTGTACGGTGGTTTCGCTCTGCTCACGCAACAGGTTCTGAGCCTGGTAGGAAATAACCGCAATGAGGGTCGCCGCAACCAGGGCCGCCAGCGCCACGAATGCGAGCGACAGCCTGAAAGCCGTTGTGCGGATGAGCCTAACGAGACGCGTCACGGACCATGTATCCAGCACCACGGACGGTGTGAAGGAGCGGGCTTGCAAAACCGCGATCAATCTTGCCGCGCAGGCGCGACATGTGGACGTCGATGACGTTCGTTTGCGGGTCGAAATGATAGTCCCAGACGTTTTCCAGCAACATGGTGCGGGTGACGACCTGCCCGGCATGGCGCAGCAGATATTCAAGAAGGCGGAACTCACGCGGCTGCAGATCAATGTCCCGGCCATCACGGGTGACGCGGCGGGCGAGACGGTCCAGCATCAATCCGCCAACCTTGAAGGTGGTCTGCTCAGGCACGCTCCCCTTGCGCCGCGCCAGCGCTTCGAGGCGGGCGAGAAGCTCGACGAAGGCGTATGGCTTGGCGAGATAGTCATCGCCTCCCGCACGCAGTCCCACGACCCGATCATCGACCTGCCCGAGAGCGGAGAGGATGAGGGCTGGCGTATCACGCCCCTCGCTGCGCAAGGCGGCGATCAGCGACAGGCCGTCTCTTTTGGGGAGCATGCGGTCAACGATGAGTGCGTCATAACTGCTCCCCTGCGCCCTGAACAGACCCTCCTCGCCATCATGGACGACATCGACGGTATGGCCGGATTCTTCGAGGGCGCGCGCCAGATAGCGCGCCGCCTCGCGGTCATCTTCAACAAGCAAGACTTTCATGCGGACATTATGAAGGGTTATCGCCCGGTTGCGAAGAGGCGGCGCCAGGCAATTGAAGCCCAACGCCGCCTTCAGGACCAGCAGATTGCGCTCAACCCTGCTGGAGGGGAAGCGGAACAAAGATCGACCGTCCCTTGGACTGGATACGGGCCAGCACAGATTTTTGCCCGTTTGATCGCGCATCAGCGAGTTTTGCCTGCACATCGGCGGGCTTCGCCACAGGCTCGCCTGCGATATCGAGGATGATATCGCCAGCCTTTATGCCCTTGGCAGCGGCCACACCACGCGGGTCAACGGCTGCAATCGTGACTCCTTTGCTCTCGCCGGTGGCGGGCGACAGGGTCAGTCCGAGACTGCCAAGCGTGGCGGGTGAGCGTTCACCGGGCGCGTCAGCGCGCTCCCGATCCCCTGGCAGCTTGCCCAGATCAACGGTGAGTGTTGACTTCTGCCCACGGCGTTGAATATCGAGCTTGTGGCTGGTTCCAGGCAGCAGGGCAGCAACCCGGCGCTGGAGATCGCGGCTGTCGTGCACCGCTTCGCCGTTGATGGCGAGGATGGCATCGCCAGGCTTCACGCCGGCGCGCGCGGCAGGGCTGGAGGGTTGGACATCAGCAACCAGGGCGCCCGTGGCTGCACTGAGCCCCAGCGACGCGGCGATCTCATCTGTCACCGGCTGGATCTGGACGCCAAGCCAGCCACGCACCACGGTCCCGTCCTTGCGCAGCTGCGCTACGACGTTCTGGGCGAGTGTCGCGGGGATTGCGAATCCAATGCCAACCGAACCACCGCTTGGCGAGTAGATGGCGGTATTGATGCCGATGACATCGCCATCGAGATTGAAGGTGGGGCCACCGGAATTGCCGCGATTGACCGGCGCATCGATCTGCAGGAAATCGTCATAAGGGCCAGCGCCGATATCGCGACCGCGTGCCGACAATATGCCTGCCGTTACCGTGCCGCCAAGGCCGAAGGGGTTGCCGATCGCCACCACCCAGTCACCGACGCGGGGCTGCGCGCTGGCAAAATTCACGAACGGAAGCGGCTTGTCGGCGTCCACCTTGAGGAGAGCCAAGTCGGTTCGCGGATCGCGGCCGACCAGTTTGCCATTCAGTTTTTGACCATCGTCGGTGATGATTTTGTAGGCTGACCCGCCCTCGACCACATGATTATTGGTGAGGAGGTAGCCATCGTTTGAAATGAAGAAGCCTGACCCCTGAGCCGCGCTCGGGCGCGGAGCCTGCTGCCCGCGCTCGTCGCGGAACTGGCGGAAATAGCGGTAAAGCGGATGATCGGGCGAGAGTTCGGGAATGTCGCTCGCATCGGCGGACGAGTTCTGCACATTGTCGCGCTTGACGATGACGGCAACCACCGCAGGTTTGACGCGGGCCACCACATCGGCAAAGCCGGTCGGGCGAACTGAGACGGGCGCTTCGGCGCGCGCCGTGCTCAACGCATGGACCGGCAGAGCGCTGCCAGCGGCAATGCCGCCCACCAGCGCCAGAGCAGCAGCAGCGCCAAGCAGCGCGCGACGATGACGGGACAGGAGAGATGAGTTCTGGTTCGACATGGTATCCTCGACGTTTGCAGGGACCATCGCAGACCCTGAACGTCGCCACCATGGCGCTTGCCGGATTACGTGGATGTTGCGGGCGGATTACGTTTTGGTAAGGCCGGCTGCTCGTCAGAGGTGGCAAGAAGGCGTGACAGCGCCGTTTCTTCCGCTTCGCTGAGGGGAGAGGGCATGGTTGCAGCATCTTGCCTGCGGCGGGCGACAGCCAGTACAGCCACGAAAGCTCCACCACAAAAAACAAGGGCTGGTGCCAGCCACAACAGGAGCGTGCGCGCGGTCAATCGCGGCCGCAGCAAAACGAAGTCGCCATAGCGCGCCGTGAGATAGGAAAAAACGGCATCATCGCTATCGCCCGCCACAAGGCGCTCGCGGACAATCAGGCGCAGATCGCGGGCGAGCGGCGCATGCGATTCATCAATCGACTCGTTCTGGCAGACCATGCAGCGCAATTCGCGGGAGATATGGCGCGCCCTCTGCTCCAGTTGCGGATTGGCAAGGATTTCGTCCGGTTCAACTGCCAGAGCGGAACACAGGCTGACGAGGATCGCGACAATGCTGACCAGCATACATCGCACAAGCGATGCCCCGCGCCTCATTGCGCCGTCACCGCGGGGGCAATTGCGCGACGTGCAGCAGCCGGCGCACCTATGCGCAAGCGGCGATCGCTCAGCGAACATAGACCACCCGCCGCCGCCATCACCAAACCAAACCAGATCAGCAGGATATTTGGCTTCCAATAGGCGCGCACGCCAACCTTGCCGTCCTTACCGACTTCGCCCAGTGCGACATAGAGCTGGCCAAAGCCGATGCGCAGCTGGCCGGTTTCAGTCGTCGGCACGCGGGAGGCCAGATAGACGCGCTTGGCACTTTCGACATGACCGAGACTTATGCCCTCACGGCGAACGTCAAAGCCTGCCACCACATCCTGATAATTGGCGCCCGAACGCGGACCGCTCGCAACCAGGCGCAGCTCATAGCCGCCAACGCTCATCGTTTCACCCACCCTCAGCGTGCGGATGGTTTCGCTCTCGAAGGTGCTGGCGCTGACAACGCCGATGAGGAATACGCCGATGCCGGCATGGCCGAGCAAGGTACCAAAAGCCTGACGCGGCAGCCCAGCCAGGCGCGAGAGGGCGGTACGGGGCGAGGACGTCAACAGACGTGCCCGCAAAATGATATCACTCACCGCGCCGGCAATCACGAAGGTGCCCAAGGCGAAACCGGCAAGTGCCAATAACGGGCCGCCCTGCGTCAGCCAGGCGCTGATTGCGGCTGCGACGAGCGCCAGCCCCGCTGCCGCCAGCAACCGTTCAGCTGCGGCCAGCAGATCGCCGCGTTTCCAAGCCAGCATGGGGCCAAACGGCATGCACAGCATGAGCGGCACCATCAACACCCCGAAGGTAAGGTTGAAATAGGGCGGCCCAACCGAGATTTTGTCATCACTGAAGGCTTCGAGCGCCAGCGGGTAGAGCGTGCCGACAAACACGGTGGCGGTGGCGGTGGCCAGCAGCAGATTGTTGAGCAGAAGGGCAGCCTCACGTGACAGGGGCGAGAACAGACCGCCCGGCCCCAGTTCGCCAGCGCGCCAGGCATAGAGCGCCAGCGCTCCGCCGATGAAGAGTGACAGAATGACCAGGATGACAATCCCGCGCGCCGGATCAACGGCGAAAGCGTGGACGGACGTGAGAATTCCCGATCGCACCAGAAAGGTACCCATCAGCGACAGGGAAAAAGCGAGGATCGCCAGCAGCAGCGTCCATACACGCATGGCGTTGCGCTTTTCCATGACGATAATCGAATGGAAAAGGGCGGTGCCGGCAAGCCAGGGCATGAGGCTTGCATTCTCGACCGGATCCCAAAACCACCAGCCACCCCAGCCAAGTTCATAATAAGCCCAGTAGGAGCCAAGCGCGATGCCAAGGGTGAGGAAAATCCAGGCAATCAGCACCCAGGGCCTTACCGCTCGTGCCCAGCCGGCATCGATCCGCCCGGTGACAAGTGCGGCAACGGCAAACGAGTAAGCGAGCGAGAAGCCGACATAGCCAATGTAAAGGAGAGGCGGATGAAGGGCGAGACCAATGTCCTGCAAAACAGGATTGAGCTCGCGCCCTTCGGCGGGAGCTGGATCGAGCCTGAGGAAGGGGTTTGACGTCAGCAAGATGAACAGCAGGAAGGTCGTGGCGATCAAGCCCTGGACGGCAAGCGTTGCGGCCTTGAGATCAACCGGCAGCCGGCTCGAGAATGCCGACAACAACGCCGCAAACAGCGCCAGCGTGAAGGTCCACAGAACCATCGAGCCTTCGTGATTGCCCCAGGCGGCGCTCAAACGAAAGACCAGCGGCATCGTCGAATGGGAGTTGCGGAAGACATTCTGGGTAGAAAAATCGGACAGGGCATGCACGCTCAGCAGGCAGGCAAAAGCAATGCCCATCGCGACAAACATCACGCCCGCCAGTGTCGGCGCCAGCCGCATGAGGGTGTGATCGTTACGGCGGACGCCCCAGAGCGGTAATGCTGATTGAAGAATTCCCACAGCAAGCGCCAGGACCAGGGCGAAATGACCGATTTCAGCGATCATGATCCGGGTTTTCCTGGACTAACGGGTAATGGTTTTGACTTGTCACCCTGCCACACCCCCTGCCGCTTCAGCGCCTCGGCGACTTCGCGCGGCATATACGTTTCGTCGTGCTTGGCAAGCACGGTGTCGGCTTTGAACATCCCATCCGGCTGCAATCGACCTTCGGTAATTACCCCCTGCCCTTCCCTGAAGAGGTCGGGCAGAACGCCAACATAGGACACCTGCCGCGTATTGGTACCATCGCTCACGGTGAAACGGACGATTTCGCCCGGCAAGCGTTCGATACTTCCCTCGACCACGAGCCCGCCAAGACGCAAGCGCTGGTCCGGCGCCGGCGGTCGGGCGAGAATGTCGCTTGGTGAATTGAAGAACACAATCGAATCCTGAAGCGCGACCAGAACCAGGCCCGTGGCAGACGCAAGAACGATCCCGACAAAAACGATCAGGGAAAGGCGGCGTTGTTTACGGCTCACGACTTGGAGACTCTCATGAACGATACATCAATTGCGCAACGAAAGCGTCGAATTCGGCGAGTGCCGCCCGGTTGTCAGCAAGCGCTGTGCGCCCTTCTTGAACCAATGAATCCAAGCCATCGATACCGTTGAGAACCATATGGGCAAGAAGACGGCGGCGCCAAGCAACAAGATCGTGTCCAGGTGTTGTGGCACCTGCCGAGATGCTGAGGCGCAAGGCGGATATCACATCGGCTGGGTTGAGCGATTGCGGCACATCGGCGCCAAGATCATCCAGAAGCAGGCGGGCCAACTGGTCGCGCACAAGCGGCAACCAAGGCGCATCCGACGACGATTTGGCCAGCGCTGATCCCAGTTTTACGATGGCCGCGTCATGCCGGCCATCCTGCCTAAGGCCAAGGGCCAGAAAAAAATCAACGCGGGCATCATGGGGAGCCACTGACGCGGCGCGCTCCAAGGTCAAGCGCGCTTCGCCAGTGACGATCCCTCCCGAGAGGGCAATCTGCGCCTCACTGAGCGCAACCAGGCGATCAATCGTCGCTCCTCCGCGAATAATCGCCTGCCCGAGCGCTTCCGCTGCAAGATCAGGTCTGCCCCGCTGCGCCTGAACCCGCGCCAAAAGGTCCCACCCTTCGACACTTTCAGGGTGTTGCGCCAGCTGTTGCTCGACACGTTGGATCAGACGCTCGACATTCTGGTTTTCAAGCTCCGCGCCGGATGTCAGTTGCATCGGCTTTCCCGCCAGCCTGGGCTGGCCGCTGATGACATAGAAAGTCAGCGAGAAAACCGGCAGTACAACGAGCGCCAGCGACGCTGCCGCTCGCCTGCGCAGCAATGACGACGAGCGAAACAGTCCGTCGGCCTGCTTTTGCTGTCGGCGCGTGACCGCCAGCAGGCGCCGCGAGATTTCAGCGCGGCTCGCCTCGGCTTCGTTGGCTGTGAGGTCTCCACGCAGCGCTTCGTCCGCGATCATCGCAAGCTGCCCGCGAAACAGCGCGATATCGGGCGAATTGTCAGAACCCGTATGGCCAACCTGCGACAAGGCCCGCAATATGGCAAAAATGCTGGCGCCCGTCATGGCCGCAATCGCCACCCAGATCATCATCCCCTCACCACCGGCCCGGCGCCGGCGCCTGTTCTTTAGCCCGAGGTGGCGGAAGAGGCGAGCACAAAGCTGCCCTGCGGTCGGGTGGTATGGAATGATGAGTTATTTTGCCACACGCAAGACCGGTTCGTTTGGTCCGGCTGCGGTTCCAAAACTGCGTCGAAGGGCCGTCGCGCGCGTAGGGCCGTGAAGCAGGTCCGTCATGCGGATTGCCGCGTCGCCAAACGCGCGTACTGTATTGCGCTGGTCGCCGATGGCGTTGCGGGCATCCTCGACGAGGATACGCGAGGTGTGATCGAGGTAGGTGTCGGTATCGTTGAAAACACGCAGCAGCGTTTCGTTGACGCCAAGCTCGGTTGACGACAGTTTGGCGGCGTTCAGCAGCTCGATGAGCAGGCAGGTGCGTTCGATATCGACCGGATCAGGCATGCCCAGACGGCGCTGATCGAAGGCACGCAGCGTCTTGACGCAAGCGCGGATCAGGCGGGGTAATCCATTGAGTTCGCGCGCAATAGCTTCCGACAGACGGGTGCGCATTTCTGTCAGCCGCTTGGCCCAGTCATGCGTTGTCTGATCGAGGTTTAGAACAGCGCGCAGATTGCGCGACGACATCGCAAAATCGCGTAACGCTGGCGCCAGCGTACCGTCGGATTTCAACTGCTTCAGGCCGTCACCGACCAGCGCAACAGACCGCTCAGCTTCTGCCAATGAAATCTCGATCAGCGCAGCGAAGGGCGATGCGGCGATCAACTTCAGATCCTCGCTGCCGGTGCCGATGACAGCTAATTTGGCCAGTTTAACCGTCGACCCCAGTACGCGCTGGGTCATAACAGCGACATGGTAGGGAAGACGCGGATCGAGCCGCGCCAGATCGACGATCGTGCGCGCCAGTGTTGCTGCAAGGATCGCCTCGTTTGCCAGGTCGGCATCGGCCAGAATGGACGATATTCTTCCCAGTTCACGAGACCGTCTCAAAACAACCGCTACATCCTCGAATTCCTCGAAATTGCGCTCTCCGCCAACCTGTCCGGCAATGCGGCGACGATTATCGGGATTGGTCTTGGTGGCAGTCACGGTCTCGGCCATCGTCCGCGCAATCGCTGCGAGCAGCACCTCTTCGCGCTCCGCCTGCGGGCTCGTTTCGTTTGTCGAATAGGCAGCAATTGCTGCCTTGGCGAGATCACTTTCAATCCACGACCAGATCGGCGGAAGGCTCGCGATGCAAATGCGGCCGGGAATTTTACGCTGCAACACCTGCGAGATCAGGAACGGCTCGAGCGCTGTTTGGAATATCTTGTCGGGCGTTGGCGGAGGTTCTTCGGCGGTGGACCCCGTTCCAGGGTCAGCCAGAAACTCTGCGAGCAGATCAAACGTGGGATCGCTGATGCCCGAATTGCGCGCCTCTCCGACCATGCGCGACAATGTTGCCCGCATGCCGGGTGGCAGTGCTCCCAGCAGGGCTCGAAGCTTTTTCGACTTTTCTTCGTCTAGCGCCATTGTTTTGGACGAATATGATATCACCTGCCTGTGAGACTATGCGCTAATAGTTAACCGGTGGTTTTTTGTCCCTTGTTAGGGGCTGATCGTTTTTCATCGTTTTGTCCAGGTGCCGGCGCCGTCACGGCAGGCATCAATCGTCAACGTTTGGCCACGCCCGCGCACATAAAGCGTGTGGCGCACACTACGACAGGTGCCGGGAGGGGGCGGAATTACGCCCGGACCGGGGATGACTTCTCCGTAATTTCCACTGTCGGGATTGCGCCACGGCGTTGGCTGCCCGGCTCGCCCGAATTCGAGCGAAACGACCTGCGCTTCGGCCGCCCGCCGCAGGTCAATGTCATCCAGACCCGCGTTCTGGCCGACAAGGACCGCGACAAATCCGGAAATGCTTGGAGAGGAGATGCGGGACGGGTTTGCGCGTGGCGTCTGGGTTGAGGAGCAGGCAGCGACAATCATAAAGCACGATATCAACACGACAATTTTTGAAAGAATTTTCATGAAATCCGCCTCAATTGAGATGCGTTTTTTTAATTTCAAGCCGATGGCAAATAGAGTTCGCTTCTCAGCCCTCCCTGGGGACTGGTCGACAGGGTAAATCTGCCTCCGTAGAGTTCGGCCAGATCGCCGACAATGGCAAGTCCCAATCCAGAGCCCGGAAGTGATTCATCGAGACGCTGGCCGCGCTTCATCGCCTCTGCGCGCTTTTCCGGCGCCATTCCCGGCCCATCATCATCAATGACGAAGCGAAGCGTTTTATTTGGTTCCTGCCAAGCCTCGATCATGACGTGCGCCATCGCCCATTTGCACGCGTTATCCACCAGATTGCCCAGCATGTCCTGAAGATCCTGGGTTTCGCCACGAAAGCAGAGGTCGTGCGGCAGATTGACCGTCAGGCGAATTTGCCGCGCCTGGTAGATGCGCGACATCGCCCGCTCGATTCCATCGATGACAGGAAGAACAAGGGTGGTGTCGTTGGCGGTCGCAATCCGCGCGGCAGCGCGCGCGCGCTGAAGGTGATGCTGAATCTGCTCGTTCATGACGATCGCCTGCTCGCCGACCTTGCGCCAACTCTGATCGTTGTTCGCCCGCGCCTCATTGGTAATCACGCTCAGCGGCGTTTTGAGGGCATGCGCCAGATTGCCCACGTGGGTACGTGCCCGCTCGACAATGTGATGATTGGCATCGATGAGCGCGTTAAGCTCATCAGCGAGCGGCGTGATTTCCTTGGGGAAGGTGCCGACAAGGCGCTGCGCGGACCCGGAACGGATGGCGGCAAGCGCTTGCGACATCCGGCGCAGCGGGTTGAGGCCGACACGGACGGTGATGCTGGTGGACGCCACGACCCCAAAGCCGAGTATGGCGAGCACCGTGATCAGCGTTCTCTGGAAGCTTGAAATATCTTTTTCGATTTCATCGGCGTCAGCGGCAACCGACATCACGTAGGCAACGCCAACACCAAAGTCGATTCTGCGCTCGATCATACGAAGGCGCTGATCGCCCGGGCCCGTCACATAGGCTTCGCGGGTGAAGCCACGCGTCTCGGCAATACCAAGATCCTTCAGCGAGGGTAAGGTCTGGTCCCAGAGGGATGGCGAATTGGCTGTTTCCCCCTTCCCTGTGCCGACCGGCCTGATCTGCCAGTACCAACCCGATAGCGGCAGATCAAAGCGCGGTTCGCCAAGATTGCCAAGACTGAAATCATGATCGTCGCTTGCAGCAGCGACGCCAGCAACAATCGACTTCAGATAAATGTGCAAACGTGCATCGAAGGCGCGCTCCACCGTGTCACGATAGAGCGAGGACAGCACTATCCCGGCGATGGCCAGCACGGCCAAATTCCACAGCGCGGAAACAACAAAAAGACGTGCTGCGAGAGAGCCCTGCCGCATTGTCGATCAGCGGCGCCCAGGCGTATCGGGCGGATTTAAACTATACCCCAGGCCGCGAATGGTCTGGATCAGATCGACACCCAGTTTTTTGCGCAAGCGACCGATAAACACCTCGATCGTATTCGAATCGCGGTCAAAATCCTGATCATAAATATGTTCAACCAGCTCGCTGCGGGAGACGATCCGGCCTCTGTGGTGCATCAGATAGGCCAGCAGGCGGTATTCGTGAGACGTCAGTCTGATCGGATTGCCGTCGACCGAGACGCGCCCGGCGCGCGTATCAAGGCGCAGCGGGCCGCACTCAAGCTCACTTGAGGCATGACCGGTAGCGCGGCGCAGCAAGGCGCGCACACGGGCTAGCACTTCTTCCATGTGAAAGGGTTTCGTTACGTAATCATCAGCGCCCGTGTCAAAGCCTTGCACTTTGTCGGACCAGCGCTCGCGCGCGGTCAGCAGCAGAACCGGCATAGTCTTGCCATCGCGCCGCCATTGTTCCAGTACCGACAAGCCATCACGCTTGGGCAGGCCGATATCAAGGACGACAGCGTCATAGGGCTCAGTATCGCCGAGAAAATGACCTTCCTCGCCGTCCATCGCCTTGTCGACGGCATAGCCGGCATCGCTCAACGCGACCACCAACTGCTTGTTCAGATTTGGATCATCCTCGACGACCAGCAGACGCATGATCAACACCTCATGTCATGAGGTCGATTGCGCTGAAGCAACGTCTTTGTCAATCGTCAGCTCAGTCGTCTTCAGCCACAATCTGACCGGTGGCGGCATCGACGACTAGCAGGCGAACCTTACCCGCTTTATGGAGAATTGTGAGGTTATAGACGAGCCGTTCGCCCTTTTCACACAGGTGTGCTCGAAGCATGTCACCCTCAAGATTTTCCTCGAGGACATGCTTGATGCGGGCGAGCGTCAGGGCATGACCCTTTTGAACCTCGGCCCGCGCTTCGCGTATGCTGAGACAGCGTGTGGTTCCAGCGTGCGGCGCCGGTTGTGCCAGCAACGGCTGCACGGCACAGGCGAGAACCAGAACGATTATCGGCAGTTTCACAGCGGGCAGCATGGGGAGGTGGGTATCGCTCAGCGACTGAACTCACCATGAACACGGCTGTGGAGGGCACAGGCTGCGCGCTTTAGATGGTGTCGCGAACGTCCCGCTCAGCGCCCTGAAGGCCGCTCCCGGCCTTCCATGAGATAGCCCTCTATGCGCTTCAGCTGGCCGGCCATCTGCTCCTGAATAACCAGCAGGCGGGTGATGGCGTCATGATCCGCATTGGTGTTGACGGTCGCGCGCTCGAGCATGTCGAGGCGCGATTTATGAGCGTTCAGTTCCATCAGCACGCCGA
>JAKFVK010000017.1 GCA_021732205.1 Hyphomicrobiales bacterium
AGAGCGCTCCGTCAGCGGTCTGTGGGACGCTATCGGACGGATCATCGATCTCTTCCCCGCAGACGAATGCGCCAACTACTTCAAGGCCGCCGGCTACGATGCAACCTGATCGGATTCCGCTCTAGAAGAGCGCGTGATGGACGACGCTTATGTAACCTGTCTAATTGGAAACCTGCTTTGGAGAAAATAATGTCCTTGATGAGTCGAAACAGCATGCGCGCATTTATGTTGGCCGGTTCAGTGGCCGGACTGGCATTTGCCGCGCCAGTTGCCAAAGCCGTTGATTTCACAGGCGCAGGCGCCACCTTCCCAGCGCCGGTCTATGCCGCCTGGGCGGCTGACTACAAGGCCAAATCCGGCGACAGCCTCAATTATCAGGCCATTGGTTCGGGCGGTGGGCAAACCCAGATTCTCAACCGGACCGTCGATTTCGGCGCCTCCGACGCGCCCGTTGCCGGCGACAAGCTCGCTGCCGCCAAGCTTCTTCAGTTCCCCGCCGTCATCGGCTCGGTCGTCATCATCGTCAACCTTGATGGTATCGCCGCCAACCAGTTGAAACTTGACGGGCCTTTGGTCGCCGACATCTACCTCGGCAAGATCACCAAATGGAACGACAAGCGGATCGCTGACCTCAATGAAGGCGTCAAGCTGCCTGATCTGGCGATCATCCCGGCCTACCGTTCGGACGGATCAGGAACGACCTTTGTCTACGCGTCGTATCTGGCGGCCGTCAGCCCGGAATGGAAAGACAAAGTCGGTGTTGCCACCTCGATTTCCTGGCCTACCGGCAATGGTGCAAAGGGCAATGACGGGGTTGCCGCCTCGGTGAAGAATTCCAAGGGTGCCATCGGCTACGTCGAATATGTTTATGCGGCTGCCAATAATCTTGTGACGGCGCAGCTGAAGAACAAGGCAGGCAAATTCGTCTCGCCCTCGACACCGGCGTTTCAGGCAGCTGCCGCCAATGCTGATTGGGCTGGAGCCAAGGATTTTGCTGCCAGCATGATCGATACTCCCGGCGACACCACCTGGCCGATCGTGAGCGCCACCTTCATCCTGCTGCCAAAGGATCCGGCCAAAGCCGAACAGTCGCTGGCTGTCATGAAGTTCTTCGACTGGGCGTTCGCCAATGGCGGCGCAACAGCCGAGAAGCTTCACTACATCCCACTTCCCGCCAGCGTCACCGCGCGGGTCAAGACGGCCTGGGAAAGCGACATCAAGGACAGCGCCGGCAATCCGGTGTGGAAGAAATAACCACGTGGCCGTGTATCCGGCGGGCCTGATCATGCTCGCCGGCTCCCCGGTGCTGGTGCGTGTTGGATGCGCTATCCAGCACGCGTCGTGATAGGATGGAGTGTGACAGTGAAGCAACGAGTAGAGGGTTTTGCCCGTGAGTGATGTTGCAGTTGGCAATTTATCCTCTGCCCCCGCATCGCGGCACCGTGGCTTTGCCCGGGGCGAGCAGGCCTCGGATATCATTTTCCGGGGCGTGCTTTATGCCGCCGGTATCCTGGTTCTGACACTGCTCGGTCTCATCATCATCCTGTTGTTTCAAGGCGGTTTACCGGTTCTCTATGCCTTCGGCATTGACTTCTTTACCAGTTCAGCCTGGAACCCGGTCACCGAAAAATACGGCGCCGTGGTCGCCGTCTACGGAACAATTATCACCGCTGTCATTGCGGTTGTGGTTGCTGTCCCCGCGGCGTTCGGTATCTCCTTTTTCCTGACCGAAGTGGCGCCGCCGGTCCTGCGTCGCTCCATCGGCACGGCCATCCAGCTGCTTGCCGCGATCCCTTCGATCATTTTTGGCATGTGGGGTTTTTTCATCGTCGTGCCTCTGATGGCAGCCTATGTCCAGCCCGCACTCGCCAGCACGCTCGGAGTGGTGCCGGTGATTGGCACGCTCTTTTCCGGTGCGCCGATCGGCACAGGCATTCTCACCGCCGGGCTGATCATGGCCCTCATGATCCTGCCCTTCATCACTGCGCTTTTCGTTGAAGTTCTTGAATCAGTGCCGCCGATGTTCAAGGAGGCGGCTTATGGTGTGGGTGCAACCACGAGCGAGGTCTTCACTGCGGTTTCCATTCCCTATGGCCGCACAGCAATCGTCGGCGCCGTCATGCTGGGGCTTGGAAGGGCACTTGGCGAAACCATGGCTGTAACCTTCGTCATCGGCAACGCCAACCGTATTTCGGCATCCCTGTTTTCGCCAGGCGCTTCGATTGCTTCGACGATTGCCAACGAATTCCCGGAAGCTGCTCCCGGCTCTCTCAAGCTTTTTGCCCTGCTCGAACTAGGCTTCCTGCTTTTTGTGCTGTCATTCATCGTCCTTGCCGTTGCTCGCGTCCTTGTCAGAAGCCGGCTGGAGACCTGAACGATGTCGCAACGTCTTCCCCTCCGGCTTGCCCGTGATGCGACCTTCCGGGCCGTTGCCACACTGAGCGCGGTGGTTGCCTTGCTGCTCCTCGCCTGGATCCTGTGGACCCTGGTCAGCCGTGGCGCCTCATCCCTGTCAACCGCGCTCCTCGTCACCGATACCCTGCCGCCCGGGCGCGGCGGCGGGCTCAGAAACGCCATCATCGGTTCGCTGATCCAGGTGGGAATGGCGGTTATCATTGCCACGCCCATCGGCGTATTGGCTGGTATTTTTCTGGCTGAGCTTGGCGACCGCAGCCTGCTTGGTCGCGTAGTCCGTTTCATCAATGACGTGCTGCTGTCTGCGCCGTCAATTCTGATCGGCCTTTTTGTCTATCAGATCCTTGTGCGCCCCTTCGGCGGCTTCTCCGGTATCGCCGGAGCGATCGCGCTCGGCATCATTATTCTGCCGGTGGTGGTGCGCGCGACCGAGGACATGCTGCGTCTCGTGCCGTCAGCGCTGCGTGAGGCAGCCTTCGCCCTTGGCGCTCCTCACTGGCATGTTGTGGCCAATGTCACGCTGCGCGGCGCGCGCGCCGGGATCGTCACCGGCATCCTGCTAGCGATCGCCCGCGCCGCCGGCGAGACGGCGCCTCTGCTGTTTACCTCTCTTGGCAGCCTCAACTGGTCGGTTAACCTGACGAAGCCGATGTCGAGCCTGCCTGTGACAATTTATCAATATGCCGGCAGCCCGTTCGATGAATGGGTCGGCATCGCCTGGGCTGGCGCTCTGCTGATTACGCTGGGCGTCCTTTTCCTCAACATTGTGTCGCGTCTGCTCCTGACGCTTGGCCGTGGGAAGTGACCTATGAATGATATTTCAACCTCAGGCCTGATCGCGGCTGACCGCAAGGTCGATGTTGATGCCATCGACGCCGGCATCAAAATTCTCGTTGAAAATCTCGATTTCTTTTACAGCGGCAAGCAAGCCCTGTTCGATATCAACATGGCGTTTCCTGAAAAGCGCGTAACCGCGATGATCGGACCGTCAGGTTGCGGAAAATCAACCTTCCTGCGTGTCATCAACCGCATGTTCGATCTTTATCCCGGCCAGAAAGCGACAGGGCGGGTGGTGATGGATAATCAGAACATCGTTGAGCCGCAGGTGCGCGCGGCCGTCGTGCGCAGCCGTATCGGCATGGTGTTCCAGAAGCCGACGCCCTTCCCCATGAGCATTCACGACAACATCGCCTACGGCATCAAATTGAACGAGCGGGTATCGCGGGCCGAAATCAATGAGCGTATCGAATGGGCGCTCACCAAGGCGGCCCTGTGGGGTGAGGTCAAGGACCGGCTGCACACATCCGCCATCGGCCTTTCAGGAGGTCAGCAGCAGCGCCTGTGCATCGCGCGCACCATTGCGGTAAAGCCCGAAGTGGTGCTGCTCGATGAGCCGACATCCGCGCTTGACCCGATCTCGACCGCCAAGATCGAGGAATTGATCAACGAACTGCGCAGCGAATTCACCATTATCATCGTCACGCACAATATGCAGCAGGCGGCCCGCGTTTCCGACAAGGCGGCCTTTTTTCTTCTCGGTCGTCTCGTGGAATTCGATCAGACAGCCCGGATATTCACCAACCCGCGCGAAAAATCGACGCAGGATTACATCACCGGTCGTTTTGGCTGAAACCTATCTCCCCGGTCGGGCAAGCCGCAGGCAGGTACGGGCCTGAAGCGTGCTGGCAACCGCGTTGGCGCTGTCAATTTTACCGGTGCGTGCCAGCAGGTTTGCCCGCCGCCTGGCAATCCGTTTGATATTTGTCGATGCGGCGACCGAGGGCACGACTTCATCATAGATGCGCTTCGCGTCAGCTTGCAGCGACACAGCGCACATATCGGCTTTTTCACGATCTGCCAGCGCGACGCCTGGCAGGCACATCGCGAGCATCGCCACGACCAATCGCTTCATGTTCGCTCCTCCGCTTCACCAGCGTCGCTGAAACGCACTATCCCTTGAACGCGTTTGACGACGTGATCCGACACCATCATCCCGCCGGCATCGACACTAACAGACCACACGCGGTTTTAAACCGCGACGAAGGACCAGCCAGCGCCGGCGTTTTCTAGGGTCAGGACCGATTAATTTAGGCAAAACGGCATGGCACGAATGGATAAAATGGCAGGAGAAACCCGAAAAGCATACTCCTTGGTATGGTTGAGGGCTTCGACGAACCAGTTTGCCATTCGTGCCTTGTCCTTCGGATGGGGTGAAATGACGCGATCTTTATGTCGCAAGCCTTTGAAAGTCAGACGACTTCCTGCAGGCTTGCTCCTCAACCTCGCGCCATTTCTCTCCCACCGTTTCGTCCAAATTAATCGGTCCTGACCCTAGTAGGAGCGCGGCATGCCAAGGACATGTTCGCCAATATAGGCAAGAATGAGGTTGGTCGAGATCGGAGCGACCTGATAGAGGCGCGTTTCGCGGAATTTGCGCTCGATATCATAGTCAACCGCAAAGCCGAACCCGCCATGGAACTGGATGCAGGCGTTGGCCGCCTCCCAACTTGCCTTGGCCGCCAGATATTTGGCCATGTTGGACTCCGCGCCGCACGCGGCATGAGCGTCAAACAGGCTGCAGGCGCCAAACCGCATGAGGTTTGCCGCTTCAAGCTCGATGAACGCCTCCGCAATCGGGAATTGCACGCCCTGATTCTGGCCGATGGGCCGGCCAAAGACGATGCGCTCCTTGGTATAAGCCGTCACCTTGTCGATGAACCAGTAGCCATCGCCGATGCATTCAGCCGCAATCAGGATACGCTCGGCATTCAGACCATCGAGAATATAGCGGAAACCCATTCCCTCCTCGCCGATGAGGTTTTCTGCCGGGATTTCCAGATTGTCGAAAAACAGCTCATTGGTCTCGTGATTGACCATGTTGGCGATGGGCCGGACCTCAAGCCCCTTGCCGATGGCCTCGCGCAGATCGACCATGAAAATCGACATGCCGAGCGATTTGCGGCTGACGTCAGCGAGCGGGGTAGTTCGCGCCAGAAGGATCATGAAATCGGAATGCTGGATGCGGGAAATCCACACCTTCTGGCCGTTGATGACGTAACGGTCACCCTTGCGTATGGCGTTCGTCTTGATCTGGGTGGTGTCGGTCCCCGTCGAGGGTTCCGTCACTCCCATCGACTGCAGGCGTAATTCACCAGCCGCAATCTTCGGCAAAAAATAATCTTTCTGCGCCTGCGAGCCATGGCGCAGCAGCGTCCCCATATTGTACATCTGCCCATGGCACGCGCCGGAATTACCACCCGAGCGGTTGATCTCTTCCATGATAACGGATGCTTCCGTCAGCCCCAGCCCGCTGCCGCCATATTCCTGCGGAATGAGCGCAGCCAGCCAGCCGGCCTTGGTCAGAGCCTGCACGAATTCATCAGGATAGCCGCGTTTCTCATCGATCGCGCGATGATAAGCGGCAGGAAAAGCTGCGCATAACGCTCGCACCCCCTCGCGAATGCTTTCATGGTCGGTCGCGCGCAGCCCCATCGATCTCTCCGCTCGTGCTTTCATCGCCAACGGACGATCGATCCGTTGCTTGTCAATCACCCGGTTACCTGTGCTAGCGCTGCAGGGCAACAACACAGACGGGCAGCCTTGATGACGAATGATACACCACATCTGCCAGCGGGCGCGGACAGCGTCGAGGCTGCTATTTCCACCCGCCGCTCGATTCGTGCCTTCCTGCCAACCGAGGTGCCCGAGGCGCTCGTCCTGCGTATCCTTGATATCGCCCGACGCGCCCCCAGCGGCACCAATATGCAGCCCTGGCAAGTCACGGTGTTGCGCGGCGCGGCGCTGGCAAGTCTGGGTGCGCGGCTGGAACAGCTGGCGCTTGCTGGTCATCAGGGCAAGGCAGCCTATGCGTATTATCCGCCGACCTTCCGCGAGCCCTACCTGTCACGCCGGCGCAAAATCGGTCTTGATCTGTACGGGCTGCTCGGCATCGGGCGCGGCGAAGACGACAAGATGCGCCGCCAGCATGCGCGCAATTTCCGCTTTTTCGACGCGCCTGTGGGTCTCATCTTCACCATCGACCGCGATCTCGAACTCGGCAGCTGGCTTGATTATGGCATGTATCTGCAAAACGTCATGACGCTGGCCCGTGCCTATGGGCTTGATACCTGCGCACAGGCAGCCTTCATCACCTTCCATGAGGAGATCGCGGCGCATCTGGGTTTTGCTGAAGGCCGGGCTCTGGTGTGCGGCATGGCGCTTGGCTACGCCGACGCGCACGCCCCTGAAAACCGCCTGGTGAGCGAACGCGCGGCGCTGGCGGATTTTGTCGAGGTCAGGGACAACGTTTGAGCCCCATCAGACCGGTGCCCGCGCCGTGTATCAGGCCGCGCCCGACCAGCTGTTCTTGGTTCCGCAATCCGCGCAGACGATGGTGACCGGGCGTGCGCGCTGGTCGCTTTCGCGCATGAAGCGTCCCGCCGGAAAGCGCATCAGGACAACGCCACAGCCCTCGCAATGCACTTCATTGAACGGCGCGGATGAGGACATTGCGGCTGGAGCATAATTCATCAACGCATCACCAATGTTTGCCCGATTTCCGTCGACATCTCAGGTTTCGAAAAGATTGCCCGGATATCCTGCAACGCGCCGGTAAAGCGGATGTTCCACTAATCATGCTGCAACGCACACGTCAAGGATCGCCAGCGCATGTGGTAAAGACCGCAAATCTGCTGTCTTGCGCATCGGGAAAATCCATGTTCCTTGCCGCTTCGAGGGAGAACAGAATGAAATTTTTTATCGATAGCGTCTCGCTGGATGATATCAGCGCCCTGTATGCGCTTGGCCTTGTGGATGGCGTCACCACCAACCCATCGCTGGCTGCGAAAGCCGGTAAACCCTTCAAGCCATTGCTGAAAGATATCTGCGCACTTGTACCAGGTCCGGTATCGGCGGAAGTCGCAGCCCTCGATGCGCCTGGCATGCTGGCTGAAGCAAAGGTGCTCTCGGCGATTGCTGCCAATATCGTCATCAAGCTGCCGTTGACGCCCGAAGGGCTCAAGGCCTGCCGGGCGCTCTCCGCTGACGGCATCAAAACCAATGTCACCTTGTGCTTCAGCGCCAATCAGGCATTGCTCGCTGCCAAGGCCGGCGCGACCTTCATTTCACCCTTTATCGGCCGGCTGGATGATATCGGTATCGAGGGCATGGACCTTATCCAGGACATCCGCCTTATCTATGATAATTATGGTTTTACCACCGACATTCTGGCAGCCTCCATCCGCAGCCCCGCTCATGTGCGCGCCGCCGCTCTTGCCGGAGCTGATACGGCAACGGTGCCGGCCGCCATTCTGCGCCAGCTCTTTCACCATCCCCTGACCGATAAGGGTATCGACCAGTTCATGGCTGACTGGAAGGCAAGCGGCTTGACCATCCTTTAATCGCCATCCGCTACGAAGAAGCCTCGGAACAAGCGCTAGCGGAGATGGGCATGGCAGTTCTGGTAACCGGCGGCGCGGGCTATATCGGCAGCCATATGGTTCTGGCGCTGCGCGATCGCGGCGAACAGGTTGTGGTTCTCGACAATCTGTCGACCGGTTTCCGCGAGGCGCTCGCGCCCGGGGCGATCCTGATTGAAGGCGATGTCGGTGATCGTGCGCTCGTCTTGGCGCTCATCAAAAAACACGGAATCGAGGCGATCATCCATTTTGCGGCAAAAATCGTCGTGCCTGATTCGGTTACCGACCCGCTCGGCTATTATCTCAACAACACCGTCAAGACCCGCGAGATGATTGCCGCTGCCGTCGAGGGCGGAGTCGGCCAGATGATCTTCTCGTCGACCGCCGCTGTTTACGGCAACCCGCAGGCGACGCCGGTTGCCGAGGACGCGGCGCTCATGCCTCTGTCGCCTTACGGCACGTCAAAGATGATGAGCGAGATGATGTTGCGCGACGCGGCGATTGCCCATCCCTTGCGTTATGTCGTGCTGCGTTATTTCAATGTTGCGGGCGCTGATCCGGGCGGGCGCTCGGGCCAATCGACACCGAATGCCACGCATCTGATCAAGGTCGCGGTACAGACCGCGCTCGGCATGCGCCCGTCGATGCAGGTGTTTGGCGATGATTACGCGACACCCGATGGCACCTGCGTGCGCGATTATATTCATGTCAGCGATCTCATCGGCGCGCATGCCGCAGCCCTTGCCCATCTGCGGCGCGGCGGCGCGTCGGATGTTTTCAACTGTGGTTATGGCCATGGCTATTCCGTGCTGGAGGTCATCGACGCGGTAAAGCGCCTGTCGGGCGTCGACTTCAAGGTCGATCTGGCGCCACCGCGTGCTGGTGATCCGGGCTCGATCATTGCCGATGCCACCAGGATCCGCCACAAGCTCGCCTGGATGCCGGAACATAACAGCCTTGAAACGATCGTGCGTTCAGCCCTTGCCTGGGAACGCCACCTTCTGAACCGTCAGTCGTAACGAGGGATCGATGTCAACCGAGACGGATCGCTATCACGCACAGGCAGTACATTTGTTTGAGCGCTCGATTGCCGTGAAGCAGGCGGTTTGTGATGCTCATCTCCGCGAGGTCGCGCGGATGGCTGCCATGGCGGTGGCGTGTCTGGCAGGTGGTGGCAAGCTTCTCTTTGCCGGCAATGGTGGCTCTGCGGCGGATGCCCAGCACATTGCCGCTGAATTCGTGGTGCGACTGCGCTCCGAGGTCAACCGCCGCGCTCTGCCCGCCATCGCGCTCAGCCTTGACGTGTCGACATTGACGGCGGCTGCGAATGATTATGGCTACGACCGCATCTATGCCCGCGCCATCGAAGCGTTGGGCCGGCCAGGTGATCTTTTCATCGGCCTGACGACATCAGGGCGCTCTGCCAATATTTTGCATGGCTTCGAGACCGCCCGCTCCATGGGGTTGCACACTGCCGGGCTGCTTGGTGGCGATGGTGGCAAGGCGCTGGCCTTGTGTGATGTTGCGCTTGTGGTGCCAAGCCTAGAGGCTGGCCGCGTCCAGGAAGTTCACATTACAGCGGGCCACGCGATTGTCGAAATCGTCGAGGATGCGCTAAAGGCTGGCGGCCTGCTGGGCTAAGAGACGCCGATAGAGTGCGACGGCGGCGTCGGTCACATCCTTGGCGGTGAAGCCGTTTTCAAAGTGCCTGCGTGCCGCCTCCCCCATCCGCGCCAGCATCTGCCGGTCGCCAGCCAGCCGGCCGATCGCGGCCGCCGCCGCCTTCGGATCACCCGGGGGCACGAGAAAGCCGTTGATGCCATCTTCAACGACGATGTTGTTGCCGGGAGCGTCGGTGGTGATGATCGCCCGCGCGCTTGCCAGTGCCTCAACGAGACTGCGTGGCAGACCCTCGCCCGTCGAGAGGAGAATGGCCCCATCCGCTTCCCGCCAGACCGCCGTGACATCGCGGGTTGGACCTTTCCACGTGATGCCCGGCAGGCGCGACCATGCGTCGAGTTCGGCCTGAGTGTAGGACGCCGGATTGACCGGGTCGGGCGCGCCGTAAATGTCCAGTGACACGCGATGGCCGGCAGCCTGGGCAAGGCCAACCGCTGCAACCGCGTCAGCAATCCGTTTCGAGGCGATCATGCGGGCCACCACCGCGAGCCGCAATGTGTCGTCATGGCGTGGCGGCTGGGGTGGAAAGGCCGCCGGCTCAACCCCGGCGCCGCGCACCAGCGTGATCTTGGAACGATCATCCGGATCAAGACCGAGCGCGCGTGCGTCATCAGGGTTCTCGAAAAGAAAGAGAGTGCGCGGTGTGTCGAGAACATGGCTGACGATGAAGCGGATGAGGCGGCGCGCCATACGAGCGGCAAAGTGATCATTGCTCCACAGGAAGCCAAGGCCGGTTGGTGCGAGGACAGTGCCCCGTACACCTGTGAGCCGGGCAGCCAAGCCCCCCGTCAGTACAGTGCGCAAGGCGATGCAGTGGATGATGTCGGGCTCTTCGGCCGCGATGATCCGGCGGAATGTGTCGATGGTGCGCAGAAGTGACAAGGGACCCATGCCCACTCGGTTACGATCGACATCAATGACACGGATACCGGCAGCCTCGATGGTCAGGCGATGGGCCCGCACAGGTGTGGCAATCGCCACATCGAACCCCGCTTGTCGCGCCGCTATCCCCATGCCGATGAAGTGCGAAACGAAGAACCAGTCTTCAGGAACAAGAAAAAGGAGGCGCGGCGGCGTCGAAGTCGCATCGGGTACGGCCTTGTGACGGTAGCGAGCCACGAGCCGCTCAGGCAGCCTTGCGGTATGACGGAATAAGGCGGCCAAACAGACTTTCAGCCTGTGCGCCGTCTTCCGCATGGACGCAGGCTTCAAGCTCGCTGAGAAACCCGCGCATGACGGCATGTGTGGGAGCGCTGGTTCTCGCCCCGACAATACCAGGCGTCGCCAGTTCGCGCGTCGGCTCATCGCTTGCGAACAGAATTTCGTGCAGCCGCTCACCGGGACGTATGCCGGAGAAAACAATGTCGATGTCGCGGTGTGGCTCAAACCCTGACAACCGTATCATCTGCTCGGCAACATCAAGGATACGCACCGGTTGACCCATGTTAAGGACATAAACCGATACGGGCGGAACGATCGGCTGGACGGCGTGTTCAGCCGCCGTCACCACCAGATCGCAGGCTTCGCGAATGGTCATGAAGTAGCGCACCATATCAGGGTGCGTGACCGTGACCGGCCCGCCAGCCTCGATCTGTGCCTTGAATTTCGGGATGACGGATCCCGATGACGCCAGAACATTGCCAAACCGGACCGAGATCAGGCGGGTTTTGCGCTGGGCTTCCTTGCCCGAGATGAGTTCACTATCGAGGGATTGCGCGTACATCTCGGCCAGGCGTTTGGTGGCCCCGAGAATTGACACGGGATCGATCGCCTTATCGGTCGAAATCAACACCAGCGCGCTCGCCCCGCAGGCTATCGCCGCATCGCAGACATTGACCGAACCGAAGACGTTTGTTTTTACGCCCTCCTGCCAGTTCCGCTCGAGGATGGGCACATGCTTCAGCGCTGCGGCGTGGAACACCAGGTCGGGCTGAAAGGAGTGAAACAGCGTCATGACACGATTGCGGTCTCGGATATCAGCAATCCGTCCTTCGACCTGGATCTCCGGCGCAGTTATCGCCAGTTTCTCAAGGATCGCATGAAGCGCTGGCTCGC
>JAKFVK010000055.1 GCA_021732205.1 Hyphomicrobiales bacterium
CTGGCGATGACTTTGACCACGTCTTTATTCCTTAGCCTTGCAATGTGGCGTTTCTACTGACAGGTTCGCGGCCCAAAGGGAAGTCCCCCATGCTTTCAGGCAGCCCATGGTGGCGCCGCGACATTCATGCCGACCGCCGCCCGCGCCTCCTCGCCCGACAGGCAATGGCGACGCGGTTGCGCGCCTATTTCAGCGCTCAGGATTTTATCGAGGTTGACACCAGCGCCCTGCAGGCCTCGCCAGGAAACGAAACGCACCTTCATGCCTTCGCAACGCAGTGGACGAGTATCACCGGCACCACGCAACCGCTCTACCTCCATACTTCGCCGGAATTTGCCTGCAAGAAAATCCTGGCAGCCGGCGAGCAACGGATATTTTCCTTTGCCCATGTCATGCGCAATCGCGAACTCGGCGCCCTCCACCAGCCCGAATTCACCATGCTTGAATGGTACCGGGTGGAGGAGGATATTTCGGCGATCATGGCTGATTGCGCGGCGCTGTTGCGAGAATGCGCCGCCTGTACCGGGGTCCGGCTCGTCAATTACCGCGAGCGCATCTGCGACCCATGCGCCGAACCAGAACGCCTCACAGTGGCGGACGCCTTCTCGCGCTTTGCCGGCATTGATCTTCTGGCAACCCTCGGCCCGGATGGCGCCATCGACCGCGACAGGCTTGCGGCCGCCACCGCCAGCCTCGGCCTGCGCGTGGCGGATGACGATAGCTGGTCGGACCTCTTCAGCCGCATCCTCGTCGACCGCATCGAGCCGAAACTTGGTATCGGCCGGCCAACATGTCTGACCGAATACCCCCTGCCCGAGGCAGCCCTTGCCCGCCCTCTGCCGCGCGATTCGCGCCTTGCCGAGCGCTTCGAGCTTTATATGTGCGGCGTTGAACTCGCCAATGCCTTCGGCGAGCTGACCGACCCGGGCGAGCAGCGCCGACGTTTTGTTGCCGACATGGCCGAAAAACAGCGCATCTATGGCCATTCTTATCCGCTGGACGAGGATTTTCTGAACTCCCTTGCGCATATGCCTGCCGCCTGCGGAGCCGCACTGGGCTTTGACCGATTGGTGATGCTGATGACGGGTGCAAGCCGCCTTGACGAGGTGATGTGGACACCCTTCAGCGATCCGGGCAGGGAAGAGCGATGAAGAGCCCACGCACCTTGCGAACGGTCACCGATCTGATCACGCACAACCTGGTCGAGCAGCGCCAGCAGGCAGGACTGGAAGAGGTGAGCCAGCGCTATCCGGTAGCCATCACCAGCCATCTTGCCAGCCTCCTCACCATCGCCAACAATCAGGCGCTGGCCCGCCAGTTCATTCCCGACAGGGCCGAACTGAAAAGCGATGTGCTGGAACGCGCCGATCCGATTGCTGACCACAGATTTTCCCCTCTGCCTGGCCTCGTCCATCGCTATCCAGACCGCGTACTGATCAAGCTCATTCATGTCTGCCCGGTCTATTGCCGCTTTTGTTTTCGCCGCGAGATGGTGGGGCCGGAAGGCGACGGAACGCTGAGCGACACTGCCTTCGCCGCCATTCTCACCTACGTCGCAGCGCATCCTGCCATCTGGGAGGTGATCCTCACCGGCGGTGATCCGCTGATGCTGTCAGCGCGCCGCATCCAAGAGATCACAAGGGCGCTGGCGGCAATTTCCCACGTCAAGGTCCTGCGCTGGCACACCCGCATGCCGATCGCCGATCCCGAGCGCATTACACCTGCGGTTGTTCGCGCCCTGAAATCACCCGGTATCGCCACCTGCGTCGGCGTTCACGCCAACCACGCGAGTGAATTGACAGCCCCTGTGCGCGCTTCGCTCGCCCGTCTCGCCGAGGCCGGCATCACGCTCGTGAGCCAGAGCGTGCTCCTCAAGGGCGTCAACGACAATGTCGAGACGCTTGAGGCGCTGATGCGTGCCTTCGTTGAATCAGGCGTCAAACCCTATTACCTGCATCACCCTGATCTGGCGCCGGGCACCGGCCATTTCCGCCTGTCGATTGCCCGCGGGCAGCGCTTGATGAGCGAGCTTCGCCGGCGCCTGTCGGGCCTGGCGATGCCGAGCTACGTCATTGATGTTCCGGATGGGGCCGGCAAAATACCCGTCGGACCAAGTTACATCAAAGCCGCCGGCGGTTCATTTCTCCTCACCACGCTTGGCGGCAAAAAGCGTGCCTACCCGCCGCGCCGCAACACTTCAAGGACCTCAACATGAGCGACATCAACACCCGCTTCGCCCGCATGCTGCATGCCCGCTCCAAGCCGGCGCAGGGTGAAACACTGCAGCCCGTCATCGTGCCAGCCTCTGTCTATCATCAGGCGGGCGACCCTTCAGGACCCTATCAGTATGGCCGCTGGTCAAACCCGACATGGACGGCGCTGGAAGAAGCACTAGGTCATCTTGAGGACGCCGAGACGATCATTTTTCCCGCCGGGCTCGCTGCCGTCGCTTCTGTTTTCTATCCCCTGCTGCAGCCGGGCGATAAGGTACTTCTGCACGCCGATGGCTACGGCGCGACGCGCGGTCTGGCCGAAACCTATCTGAAGCCGCTTGGCATCACATTTGACCTGGCCGCGACCGGCATGGTGGGCGATCATGACTTTGCCGGTTATCGCATGATTTTCATCGAAACACCTTCCAATCCCGGTCTCGACATCTGCGATATCGCGGCGATTGCCGCCAAGGCCAAAGCAGCCGGCGCCCTGCTCGTGGCCGACAATACGACGATGACGCCGCTTGGCCAGCGCCCGCTCGATCTTGGCGCTGACATCACTCTGGCATCCGACACCAAGGCGCTCAACGGCCATTCCGATGTATTGTTTGGCCATGTCGCAACACGGGACGCCGCGCTCGCCGCCCGCATGCGCGACTGGCGCAAGATGGTGGGTATCATTCCCTCGCCCTTCGACGCATTTCTTGTCCATCGCGGCCTTGAGACATTGGAATTGCGCTTCACCCGCATGTGTGACAATGCCGAAAAACTGGCGCCGCGTCTTTCGGCCCATCCACGGTTGAAGCGCGTTGTCTATCCCGGTCTGCCGAGCCACCCGGCCCACAATCTTGCCGCCCGCCAGATGACGCGCTTTGGCTCGCTCATCGCTGTGACCTTTGCCGACGCAAGCGAGGCTGAACGCTTCATGGGCCATTGCCCGCTCATCCGCCAGGCAACCAGCTTTGGTGGCCTGCACACCTCAGCCGAGCGCCGCAGTCGCTGGGGCGACAAGGTCGCCGACGGTTTCGTCAGGCTGTCGGTGGGGTGCGAACCCGTCGAGCCCCTGTGGCAGGCGATGTCAGCCACCCTCGATATCATCTAGCGCTCACCCGGCCGACACGTTAGCCTTTGCTCCTGAACGGTTGGCACCTGCCGGCCTCCCTGTCCGCCCGCAAAAATCGAAGAGTTCCCATGCCCATCGTCAATCGTGTTTCCGCCTTCGCCGATGATATCACCGCCTGGCGCCGGGACTTTCACGAAAACCCCGAGCTCCTCTACGAGGTTCATCGTACCGCCGCCATCGTTGCCGACAAGCTCAAAGCTTTCGGCGTCGACGAGGTGGTGACCGGCATCGGCAAGACCGGCGTTGTAGGCGTGATCAAGGGCCGGCAGTCTGGTTCGGGAAAGGTCATCGGCTTGCGGGCTGACATGGATGCGCTGCCGATCCAGGAAATTGTCGAGCGCCCCTACAAATCGAAAACACCCGGCAAGATGCATGCCTGCGGGCATGATGGTCACACCGCCATGCTGCTGGGCGCGGCGCGCTATCTCACCGAGACCCGCAATTTCGATGGAACGGCCATCGTCATCTTCCAGCCGGCCGAAGAAGGCGGCGGCGGCGGCAAGGCGATGATCGAGGACGGGTTGATGACCCGCTGGAAGATCGACGAGGTCTACGGCATGCATAACATGCCGGGCGTGCCGGTCGGCACCTTCGCCATGCGCACCGGCCCGACAATGGCGGCAGCGGACCGCTTTGTGATCGATATCGAGGGGCGTGGCGGCCATGCGGCGATGCCAAACCAGACCATCGACACCATCATCGTTGCCATGACCATCGGCCAGGCCCTGCAATCGATCGTTGCACGTAATGTCGATCCCGTCGAAAGCGCCGTCCTGTCGATCACCACCTTCCATGCAGGAGACGCCTTCAACGTCATTCCGCAGACCGCCCGCATCACCGGCACCGTGCGCACGTTCAAGAAAGACGTGCAGGATCTGATTGAAAAACGCATGGGTGAGATCATCACCGGCATCGCCAGCTCCATGGGCGCCACGGCATCGCTTGACTATGAGCGCGGCTATCCGCCAACCGTCAATCACGCCGATCAGACGATTTTCGCTGCCAAGGTCGCCATGGACGTCGTGGGCGCTGACAAGGTGACGACCGATCACCCGCCGCTGATGGGGGCGGAAGATTTCGCCTATTTGCTGGAAGAGCGCCCCGGCGCCTATATTTTCGTGGGCAATGGCGATACGCCGGTCTGCCATCACCCGGCCTATGATTTCGACGACAACGCGGCGCTCTATGGCGCCAGCTTCTGGGCCCGGCTTGTCGAGATGGCACTGCCCGCCAGATAGCTGGCGTCAGGCTGAACGGACCGCTTTGTCAGCCACCATGCCAGCAAGCGCAAGCGATGAGGTCAGGCCCGGGCTTTCAATGCCAAACAGCGACAGGACGCCTGGACAGCCATGGTCGTCCGGGCCGTCGATGATAAAATCCTGTGTCTGGTCGCGCGGGCCGATCTTGGCCCGGATGCCGGCATAGGCAGGCGCCAGCGCACCATCCTTGAGACCCGGCCAATAGCGACGGATTGCGGCATAGAAGCGCTCGCCACGCCGCGCATCGACGGCATAATCCATCGTCTCGATCCATTCGACATCGGGGCCAAAACGCGCCTGCCCGCCCAGATCAAGCGTCAGATGGACCCCGAGTCCGCCCGGTTCCGGGATGGGATAGATAAGCCTTGAGAAGGGCGAGCGACCAGCAAGCGTGAAATAATTTCCCTTGGCCAGACTTTCCTGCGGAATGCGCGTTGGAGGATACGCGTCGATACGTCGCGCCAAGGCGGGCGCGGCCATCCCCGCGCAGTTGACGAGGAGCCGACAGGTCATCTCGAACGGCTCGACGCCGCCGGTCCACAGGCGCACCCGCCCTGTTTCGACAACGGCACGCTCAAAAGGAGCTTTGAACACGACGCTCGCCCCATGTGCTTCCGCTTCACCCTGGAGCGCCAGCATGTAGGCGTGACTGTCGATAATGCCTGTCGACGGCGATATGAGCGCCGCATGAGCGGTGAGCGCCGGCTCGCAGCGGCGCACTTCCGGCCCATCGATCATCACCAGATCATCAACGCCACAGGCCCGCGCATTGGCGCAGATGGCTTCAAGACGTGTCACTTGTTCAGCATTTGCCGCGACAATGAATTTGCCGATACGCCGATGGGCGATACCGTGCTGTGCGCAATAGGCGTAGAGCCGCTCTTTGCCCGCGACACAGGCACGTGCCTTCAGGCTGCCCGGGGTGTAATAAAGCCCGGCATGGATCACCTCGCTATTGCGTGAGGATTGATGCTCGCCGATGTGATCTTCGGCTTCCAGCACGATCACGTCGCGGCCAGCCAGGGCAAGCGCGCGCGCAACCGCGAGCCCGACGACCCCTGCCCCGATAATGACGACGTCCGTATCCGTCCGGGCGATCATGGACGGATGAGTAGAACGATCTAGCGCACCGAGGCAAGGAAGCGGGTGAAACCTTCCCACACCTCGGCCTGTCCGCCACCATTCGCATCCTGACGCAGGGAGGACGCGCCATGCGGAGCCCGCTTGGCCGCAAGCTGCGTCTTGGCACTTCCCGGTACGGCTTCAAGGATGGAGCGCGCTTCCGCAACCTCACCGGAATCACTGGCTGAGGACACAAAGACCTGGACGCCCTGCAGCTTTTGGGCTGCACCCTTGACGCTTGCGCCCGCGCCGAAATATTCGCCCGGCGAAAAGGCAGCCAGCCCGGCAACCTTGCCCGGGTTCTGCGCAGCCAGCAAAAACACCAGCGAGGCCGAATAGCTGGAGCCGACAATGATCACCTTGCCGCCATGCCCGCTGCTGGCGACCCAGGCAAGCGCCGCCTCAAGATCAGGCAAGGCCTGCAGGAAGCCGGCACTGCGCCCGAGTTCCTTCACCGTTTGATTGCCAGCGCCAAAGGCAAATCCGCCTGAGCGCTGATCAATCGCCAGCGCGTTATATCCAAGTGCCACCAGACGCGGAGCGGTCGGCGCGTACTCGGCCGCGTTGGAGCCGGCCATATGGAACAACAGGACAACCGGTTTCGACTTGTCGCCTGTGCCGTAATAGGTGCCGAATACCTTCACCCCGTCCTTGGCTGTGAGCGTGACCGGCTGGGCAAAAGCCGGCGAGGCAAAGCCGGTCATGAACAACATGAGGCAGAACACGAGAGATGACGACAATAGGTGACGACTGGAAATCATGGCGTTCTCCGCTTGCAGGCATCTAACCTACCATCGAGCATCCAGCAGACGATTCACTTCCACGTGACGAAACCCACCTGTTTATGCGACACGCAAGCTATGTCGTGACATAATGATCTACTTCGCGAAATGGATGAATTTCCACGGCGAGGTTTCGCTGTCCGGCTTGAGAACCACTTCGATGAGGGCCGGGCGATCAGCGCCAAGCGCTGCCTCAAGAACACCTTTCAGCTCTGCCGGCGTTGTGACGCGGCGTGCCATGACGCCAAACGCTTCGCCAAGCTTGACGAAATCGGGATTGGTGAGATCAGACCCCAGCACCCGCCCGCCATAACGCTCCTGCTGATCACGCCGCACATTGCCGTAGCTTGCGTTGTTGAAGACGATGGTGACGAGCCCGATGCCGTGATGGACGGCGGTCGCAAGCTCCTGGACGCCAAACATGAAGCCGCCATCGCCCGTGATCGACACCACGGCCTTGCGGGGATTGCCGATCTTGACGCCGAGCGCCGTCTGGAAGCCGTAACCGAGCGTTCCGGAAAAACCTGAGGAGATATAGGAGCGCGGTGCCAGAACGGGATATCCGAAATAGGACGTAAATCCCGTTTGGCACAGCTCCTCCACCAGAATTCCATCGCGCGGCATGACGTCGCGGATGAGCTTGAGATAGGACATCTGCGGTTCGATCTCAGCGATATCCCTGGCAGCCTGCGCACGCGCCGCTGCCACGCGTTCTGTCGCATCACCTGCCTTCGACAATGGCAGCCGCGTGACCGCCTCATAGAGCGCCCGCGCGCCGTGCGCAGAATCAGCGACAATGCCCACATCCGCCTTCACCCGCACCATCTCGACCGGATCGATATCGATGCGGATCATCAAGCGGTCAAAGCGATCGACAAGGCCACTCATCCCCTGCCAGCGCATCAGCGGCATTTCGAGCCGCGTTCCGATGCCGATCACCAGATCGCTTTTTTCCCACAGGAGCTTTGCCTGATAGCTCGACACACCAAGCGGATGGTCTTCGGCAACGATGCCGCGCCCGCTGCGGAATGCCGCAACCGGCGCGTCGATGGCTTCAGCGAGCGCCGTGATCGCCTCGCTCGCATGCTGGGCGCCGCTGCCAAGAAATATGATCGGCCGTTTGGCGCTCGCAATCAACCTGGCGGCGTTGGCAATCTGATCGGGGTCGGGAGCCAAGGCGGCTTCGATCCCGGCAGCGCCAAGCCCTTGAACGCGTTCCGTGCGCGCCATCACATCCCACGCCATCTCCAGCGATACCGGCCCCGGGCGCCCCTCGCAGAGTTGGCGAAACGCCCAGTTGACCTGGCGCGGCGCTTCGGCGCCGCGCTCAATCCGCGCTGCTGCCTTGGTAAAGGATCGAATGGTCGCCAGCTGATCCGGCAATTCATGGAGATGGCCGCGCCCGCGCCCGATGAAATCGGACGGTATCTGTCCTGTCAGACACAGAACGGGCGCGCTGGCGCCAAGGGCCGTCGCGATTGCCGCCGAAGCATTGAGGACGCCAGGCCCAGGCACGACTGAAAAGACACCGGGCCGTCCCGTCGAGCGCGCATAGCCGAAAGCCATGTAGGCACAGGCCTGCTCATGACGCGCACCGATGGTCTGAATGGTGTTGGACGCCTGATGCAGTGCGTCAAACAGCGGATACATCTGGACACCGGGAAGGCCGAATACGGTGTCAACCCCGTTGGCCTTGAGGCTATCGACAATCGCTTCACCACCGCTCATCAGGCGCGGCGTGTTGACTTTTTTGTTCATCGCCATCTCAACTCCCACTTGCCGTGTTTGTGGTCGCGCGCAACAACTGCGGTGTCAATGCGGGGTTTTGCAACAGAGCCATCCTGCCCCAACCAAGGACATGCCGATGCCGCTGGTGCTCATTCTCGATCCGCCACCGATGCGTCTGCCCGATCTTGAGGCGGCTGAACTCGGCGCCGGTTTCGATATCGAACTGGTGTCGCTCAATGCGTCCCATCAGGTACCGACTGCGACCCTGGCACGCGCTGATGCGATCATCAATTTCCGCGGTCGCCACAAGATCGGCGAGCGTGAAGTGCACGCCATGACGAAAGCGCAGCTTCTCGTGCAGGCAGGCGTTGGTTACAATCATATCGACATCGACGCCTGCGCCCGGCGAGGCCTTGCGGTCTGCAACACGCCCGATTATGGCACCATGGAAGTTGCCGACCATGCGCTGGCGCTGACGCTCAATCTGTTCCGTGGCATCAGCACCTATAATGCGCGGCTTTTGACCCGCGATGATGCGTGGTCGACCGATCAGCTGGAGATGCGGCCTGTTCGCCGCCTGCGCGACCTCACCTTTGGGGTTGTCGGGCTTGGCCGTATCGGCATCGCCGCAGCACAACGCGCGCGCGCCTTTTCGCTTGATGTCGCCTTTTACGACCCTCATCTGCCGCCGGGTGTTGAATTGTCGCTGGGGTTGCTTCGCCACGACACGCTCCACGGCCTGCTGGCGGCGAGCGATATCGTCTCGCTTCATTGTCCGCTCACCACCGCAACGACGAACCTGATCGATCACGCGGCGGTTGCCACCATGAAACCGGACGCCGTGCTCATCAACACGGCGCGCGGACCAATCATCGATCTTGATGCGCTGGAAGCGGGCTTACGCTCGGACCGTATCGCTGCTGCCGGTCTTGACGTACTGCCGGTCGAACCGCTGGAGCGCTCGCATCCGCTGATCAAGGCGTGGACGGCGCGCGAGCACTGGCTCGAGGGGCGCCTGACGATTACGCCGCATGCCGCGTTCTATACGCCGCAGAGCCTTGACGACATGCGTCGGCTATCAGCGCGCGCGGTCGCCGACCGCCTGTCACGGGGGAAACTGCGCAGCCTCGTCAATGGCGAGGAGTTGAGGCGCTACGGCTTTGGCGCCCCTTAAACAGCACAGCGCAGACAACATTATTCCGCCGCCTGCAGCAGGCTTTCACCTGGTCTCACATGGGTAAAATCAACCGCCCGCGCGGCCACACGCAGCTCATCCTTTTCCAATCGCACCTGGGTATAGGTCGAGGCCATGAGATCGCTGGCGGTTGGATGATCGGCGCGGTAATGGGCGCCGCGCGAATCCTCCCGCGCCAACGCCGCAACGGCAATCGACTGGCTCACCAGAATGAGGTTCTTGAGATTGAGCCAGTCATGCCAGGTGAGATTGAAGGACCGGCCGCCGCCAACGCCCATGGCATCGATATGCGCGGCAAGTTCGTGCAGGGAGCCCTGCGCTGCCATCAGGCGCGAGCGATCGCGGATGATGCCGACCTCATCCCACATCACCTGATGAAGTCGCTCGCGCACCTCTTCAACTTGACCGGCCGGCCGGCCGAACGGCTGTTCGGCGCTTGCAATCGCCGCCGCGACGGCGTGCGCATCTTCATCGCAAAGCCGTCCGGCGCGGCGCACGAAGGCCGCCATCGCCCCGCCTGCGATACCACCGAAAACCGTGGAATTGGCAACCCCGTTACCACCCAGCCGGTTGGCGCCGTGAACCCCGCCCGTATCTTCGCCAGCGACGAACAGGCCGGGCAGCGCGGTCGAGCAATCTCCGGCAAACTCCACGCCGCCCATCATGTAATGCGCGGTCGGCACCACTTCAACACGCCCTGCAGCCAGATCAAAGCCGCAATCGGCGCAGCGCTCCACCATGCCCTTGAACTGACGGCGGACATTCTCCGGCCCCAGATGTTTCATCTCGATGAAAACCCCGCCAAGCGGGGAAGCGCGGCCCGCGCGGATAACGTCGTCGACCGCGCGTGACACCACATCGCGCGTTGCCCGCTCGCCCCGCTCGTCATAATCGAACATGAAGCGCTTGCCATTGCCGTCGAGAAGATAGCCGCCTGCCCCGCGAAGTCCTTCTTCCAGCACCGTGCCCGTCATGCGCGTACCCGGGCCGGCGAGAAGCCCGGTCGGGTGGAACTGCACCATCTCCATATCGCGCAGGCTCAGCCCGGCCCGCAGCGCCATCGCCATGCCGTCGCAGGATTTGTCACCCGATGGCGTGTGGTAGCGATACATGGTGGGCCCGCCGCCGGTGGCAAGCAGCGTCGCCTTTGCCCGCACCAGGACGTAGGCGCCATCGCGCATATCGACCATCAGCACGCCGGCAAGTCCGGTCCGGTCGCTTGCCGGTATCAGGGCAAGCGCTCGGTGCTCCTCAAGCCGTACGGCGCTTTTTCCCCAGACCTGTTCCGCCAGCCGGCTGACAATCTCGATCCCCGTCAGATCGCCCTTGTGGACAGTGCGGTCGAAAGTCTGGCCGGCGAAGGCCTTCTGATGCACGCTGCCATCGGGATTGCGGTCAAAGAAACAACCATATTTGTTTTCGAGTTCGCGGATGCGTATCGGCGCTTCCGACACCAGCTTCCACGCCAGCTCCTGGACGTTAAGCCATTTGCCGCCCTCAATCGTGTCCATGAAGTGGCGTTCGATGGAATCGCCTGGCGACAGCACGACATTGTAGCCGCCCTGGACCATGCGCGTGCAGCCGCTCTTACCAAGTAATCCCTTGACGGCAATCGTCACGTGAAGATCAGGGTCAGCTTCCAATGCATGCAGAACGCCGAAAAGCCCGGCGCCACCCGATCCCAGAACCAGAATATCGGTGTCAAGCGTTCTCAACTCTTGACACCGAGATAGTTGAGTGCTGCCGCCCGCCTGGCATCGGCCCGCGCCCTCACAGCATCAAACGACGAGGCGCCATGCGAATCCATCGTCACCAGCAAGGGGCCGAAATTCCTGACGCTGAAGCGCCAGATCGATTCAGGGTTGAGATCGTCCATATCGACATCATCAATGCTCTCAATCCACGTCGTCTGCAGCGCTGCTGCCCCGCCGACAATCGCCAGATAAACGCCGACAAATTCGCTGAAAGCCTTTAGCGTCTCATCGCCCATACCGCCCTTGCCGATGATGATCCGAACCCCCTCGCGCTCCATCAGCGGGCGGGTGAAACGCTCCATGCGCTGGCTTGTCGTCGTGCCGACATTGATCGCCGCGTAGCCGGCGGGGTGCTCATTTGACACCGGCACTTTACGCACATTGG
>JAKFVK010000121.1 GCA_021732205.1 Hyphomicrobiales bacterium
AATAGCGATCAGAACGCACAGGGCTGTCGCCCAGTGGAGAAGGATGGCGGCCCGCGAATAGGTGATCTTGCCGAGGGCTTGAACTTGGCTCTGCATCTTCTACCAACTCCTCACACGATTGCCGCAAATCGCAATCAAACAGCACATTTCCATCGCCCAGCACATGAACCATCGTCGCCGGGCGCAGCGCGTGGCAAAGCTTGCCGATCGGCGCCAGTTCAAGCCCTGGCTTGCCTGAGCCCAGAATGACCGGCGCCACGAGAACGTGCAAGCGATCTATTACCCCCGCATCAATAAAATTTGACACCGTGGTGGCGCCACCTTCGATCAGCAGGCGGCGTAAACCAAGGTCCGCCAAGGCGGAAACGATGGCGCGCGGCGAAATGCTGCCGCCTTGGGATGGCAGTTTGATCACTTCGAGCCCCGGAAGGGGCGGCGCATCGCAGGCCTGGATGCGAATGGTGCGAACCGCCGCATCCGACAGGCAGGTGACCGACGAGGGAACGCGGGCGCGCGGATCGATGATGACGCGCACCGGACTGCGCCCTTCGCACAGCCTGACCGTCAGCCGAGGATTATCAGCAATGACAGTCCCTGCGCCGACGACGACAGCATCCACGCATGCACGGATGCGGTGGAGATGCTCGAGCGCTGATCGCCCGTTGATATAGCGCGATTCACCCGTCAACGTGGCAATGCGGCCATCAAGCGATTGCCCGAGCTGGGCGATCACCAGAGATTGAGCTTCAAAATGAGCGAAACTGTCGTGAATGGTCGGTCCTCGGGGTGAAATCGCTTTCGCCTTTCCTGATTGCTCAAGCGCTGCATGTACGAGCGGTCAAACGGTAAAACATTGACAAGAAAGTCCATAAACTCAAAAACGTGCAAGAGATCAACAACCTCGCTCATGCCATGAGCGACACGTCCAAAGTTCTTCCATTCCCGCCGAAGTTATCGGCAGCAAATGCCATGATTAATCTGAACTTGTCGTGAATGTTGTTTTTGTGCGGGGAGCCCCTTCGTCAATGACCGGACAATCGGAGCCGAACTTCGGTCGAAACTGGCCTTACGGGCGATGCTGGCTGATATTCTGGCTCGTATGGGCGGTGTTTTGCTGGCCGTGGCTGTCCGGTAGCCTCACCATTCCATGGGACGCGAAGGCCCATTTCTACCCCCAGCTCGTTTTTCTTGCTGACGCGTTTCATAGCGGCCAGAGCCCGTTTTGGACCAACAACGTCTTTGCCGGCCATCCCCAGATCGCCGATCCGCAATCGCTGATTTTCTCGCCGCCCTTTCTCTTGCTGGCGCTCCTCAACTCCTCGCCATCGATGATCGCCGCCGATGCGGTGACCTTTGCCATGCTGGGTCTTGGCGCAATGGCGATCATTCTCATTTTTGCTGATCGGCGCTGGCACTGGGGAGGTGCGGTGATCGCTGCTCTCTGTTTTGCCTTTGGTGCCGCCGCCGCCTGGCGCGTCCAGCATATCGGGCAGATTCTCTCGCTTGTGTATTTGCCGATGACCTTCGTGTGTCTCGATCGCGGCTTGCGCCGCCAATCGCTGGGCTATGGCCTGTGCGCCGGGGTCTTTGCCGGGCTGATGGTCCTGGGGCGCGATCAGGTCGCCTTGCTCGGCTGCTATTTGCTGGCGGCGAGCGTCCTGCGCCATTGGCTCGGCAGGCCGGATGCAATTGTCCGCAGCCTTCCGCCGCTGTCGCTTGCCGCCATAGCCGGTGCGCTCATCACCGCCTTGCCACTCATCATGTCGGTGCTCTTTGCAGCCCAATCCAACCGGCCGGAGATCGATCTGGAAGGTGCAGGGCGCGGCTCGCTTCACCCCGCCCATTTTCTGACCCTCTTCATTGCCGATCTTTACGGCTCCAGCGGACCGCAGGCGGAGGTCTGGGGGCCGCCGAGCTTCGTGTGGAACTGGACCGGCATCTTCCTCGCCCAGAACATGTTCGTCATGTATTGCGGCGCCTTGCCGATCCTGCTCATCCTCACCCGCGTAACGACTTTATGGCGCCGCGACATCCGCCCCTTCACCATCGCCATGCTGTTTTTGCTCACCTATGCGTTGGGCTGGTACACGCCGTTTTTCGCCCTCTACTATAAGCTGATGCCGGGTGTGGCGTTGTATCGGCGCCCCGCCGATGCGCTGTTTCTGATCGGTGCTGGGACGGGAATTCTCGCCGGTTATGCGCTCCACCGCCTGCTGAGCGACAATCCCGCGCCGCGGCGGGCGATGATTGCGGTTGCGGCAATAGCGGCTCTGACAGCCCTTGGCGCTGGCGTGTGGCTGGCGCTGTCATTCAAGCAGTTTCCGCTCAAAGCCGGCGAGCCGCTGCTGACGGCCGCAATCTTCCTGGCGCTCGCCATCGCTGTCATTGCCGCAGCTGTCCTGTTGCACCGGCGCTATCAGCTCCCGCTGGCGCTTGCGGCGATTGCGGTGGTCGCAGGCGACCTTGTCTGGAACAACGGCGCCAATCCCTCGACCGGCCTGCCGCCTGCCAATTATGCCGTCCTTGATCCGCAAAGCGATGATCCGGTGATCGCCGCCTTGCGTGACGCGTTGAACAAGCGCAGCGAGCAGGGCGCGTATGACCGCGTCGAACTGGTGGGCCTGGGCTTTCACTGGCCCAATGCGAGCCTCGTTCACCGGCTTGACCATACGCTTGGCTATAATCCGCTGCGCGATGGTATTTATTCATCTGCTGTGGGCGCTGATGACACGATCGGCCTGCCGGATCAGCGCAGATTTACGCCCCTTTTCCCCAGTTATGCGTCACGGCTGTCGGCGCTGCTGGGTTTGCGCTTCATCGTCAGCCCGCTGCCGATCGAGGCCGTCGACAAGGCGCTGCCTGAAGGAAAACTCTCGCTTATCGGCAGGCCGGGCGGGTCGTATCTCTATGAAAATCCGCAGACCTTGCCTCGGGTCTTTGTTACAACGGGCGCGGTCGCGGCTCCTGCAAAGACGCTGCTTGCCAGCGGCGTGTGGCCCAATGCCGATCCGCTGGAAACGGTTGTTCTTGAGCGTCTGCCGGGTGGCTTTTCCGGCCAGCCCGGCAAAGGCGAGGCGCGGCTCGTATCTTATTCCAATACCGACATCGTGATTGAGGCAACGGCGCCGGCCGGTGGCGGCTTCCTCGTGCTCAATGACGCCTTTCACCCCTGGTGGTTTGCCGATGTCGATGGACGGAGCACGGAAATTCTGCGGGCCAATGTGGTGTTTCGCGCCGTACGCATCCCGCAGGGCCAGTCGCGTATCACGATGAGCTTTCGTCCGCTGCTGGGTGTGATCCGGGAATTGCGTCGCGCCATCCCCTGACGCTCACCACACGAGATAGGGCATGGCGGCGCGCGTGGTCACCGCCACGTCGCCAAGTGCCTCATCAAGCATGCGCTGATCAATCACATCGCCTGCCATCACGGCCTCGCGATGGAGCCCGCCGGCAATGAAGAGCGCATCGATGCCCGCCCGCGCCGCACCCGCCAGATCGGTGCGGACCGCATCGCCGATCGCCAGCACCTGGTCGCGTTTGACCGGACGGTTGCCGAGTTTTTCGGCTTCCTTGAAGGCCAGCTCATAGGCCGCAGGATAGGGTTTGCCTTCCCAGCACACCTTTCCGCCCATCTGCGCATAGAGCGCGGCAATCGCCCCCGCACACGGATAGACCCGGCCACCCACCTCGACGCTAAGGTCGGGATTGGCGCAGATGAGGGGCAGATGTTTTGCTAACGCTGCCTCAAGCAGCTGTCTGTAATCGCCCGCTGTTTCGCGCGCATCATGAACGAGGCCGGTGACGACGAGCGCTTCGGCCGCGTCGAAGGCAACCAGTTTTTGTGCCTGCCCTGCAAACAGCGGCAGGTCGCGCGGCGGGCCGATATGGTGGATGGCGTTCAAGCCCAGCTCCGCCAGGCGCAGGCGCGTCAGATCACCTGACGAGACAATCGCGTCCCACGCCAGCCGGCTCACGCCCTTGCTGTCCAGCACGCCGGCAACGGCCTCGGCTGGCAGCGGGGCATTCGATACAAGAATAACGCGCCCGCCACCGGCGCGGAAGCGCGGCAGGCAGGAATTGGCGCCGGGATAGGCGGTGCGCCCGTCATGGAGCACGCCCCAGACATCGCAGAACAGGACATCGTAGCGGCTGATCAGCGCGCCGGCGCTGGCGAGAATGTCGACCATGGTGAATATCTCCTTCACTGCCTGTTACAGGCTCAGCCAGCCGGGTGCGAGGACAAATCCATTCACGATGGGTTCAGCCGTAACAACAGAGTTTGCCGGCGACATTGTTCATGGGGACACACGATGAGCTTGCATTTCTGGGATGCCTACTGGGGACTGAGCGAAGAGCAATGCCCTTGCGATATCCATTTCACCCAGTGGCTGAAGGAAACCGGCGTTAAACACAGCACGCTTTATCATTTCGGCTCCGGCGGACACCATCATGTCGGCGTTGAGTGCGCGCGCGACGGGCTTGGTAATGTCTGCCTGTCGATCACGGCTGCACCGCAGGAATATGACGACTACGTCAAGCTGGTCATCGAAAATCCAGAAGTATCGAAACATTACGTCTGCTATTTCGGCGATATTTACACCACGACGTCGCGCCTCTTGCCGCCGCTTGATGTGGTAACCTTGTTCCATTTGCGCGAATTCCGCACCGAGAAGAATGATGCCTATGGTGCACTCACCGATCTCGAGGTCGGGCTTGAGCTTGCCAAGGTGACGAAGCCCGGCGGCTGGTTTTTGTTCTATACCGGCAGCTATGCTTGGAATTCGGCGGAAAAGGACGTTGCTGAACTGGTGGCTCGCGGCGTTATCGAGCCGGCAGGAAGCTATAAGACGCTCCTTCTCTACAAGCGCACCACCAAACCGGTCTGATCATCAAGAACTTCTGACTACTTCTTGAACACCGCCTCGATGCCGGCCGCTATGGCAATGAGGCGCTTGTCATGGCCGTGACGCGCGGTGAACATGATACCGACCGGCAGGCCGTCGGTCGGCGCTGGCAGCGATACCGAGCACAGATCGAAGAAATTGGCGATGATCGGATTGCGGATCAGCGCCAGCGTCTTCGGCATGAAGGCCTCGAGGCTCGCCAATACGTCCGCAATGAGCGGCGCGACGATGGGCGAGGTTGGCATGACGAGCGCGTCATAGGGTGCAAGCACCTCGTCCATCTCCTGCACCAGCGCAACCCTGTCGCGTATCATGCCGAGATATTCGATGGCCGTAACGCCACGCCCGCGCTCGATGCGGCTTGCGACCACGGGGTCCATTTGCTCGCGCTCCTTGTCGATACGCTCGCGGTGAATATAGAGGGCTTCGATGGGTGAGAAGCCAGCGCGCGCCTGCACCGCCAGCATCGCATCAAAAATCGGCAGCGGCTTTTCGATGATGTGCGCGCCAGCACCCGCGAGACGCGCCAGCGCGCCTTCAAACGCGCTTGCCACATGCGGCTCGAGCCCCTCAAGCGCAAAACCGCCCTTGGGGAGCAGCAGCCGCAATCCGTTGACGGCCTGGGCATGCAGGGGGTGATGCGGCTCTCCCGACAGAACGCTGTCGGCGGCATGGGCGTCGGCGACGGTTCGGGCGAGCGGCCCGGCCGAATCGAGGGTAAAAGACAGCGGAAAAGCGCCTTTGAGCGATACCCGCTTCTGTGTCGGCTTGAATCCGACCAGACCATTGAGCGCGGCCGGCACGCGGATTGATCCGGCCGTATCCGACCCCAGCGCGATTTCGGCCATGCCGTCGGTCAGCGAAATGGCAGCGCCCGATGATGAGCCGCCCGGCACGCGCGTGCGGTCATGCGCGTTGCCCGGTGTGCCGAAATGCGGATTGGTTCCCATGGCGTGGAAGGCGAATTCCGACAGATTGGTCTTGCCGATGAGAACGGCGCCGCCTGCCCGCAATCGGGCAACCGCGCCCGAATCAGCGATCGCCGCTGGCGCGTTCGCCAACACCTTGGCGCCAGCGGTCGTCGGCTCACCTGCCATGTCGAACAGATCCTTGATCGATACGATCGCCCCGTCGAGCGGCCCCAGCGAGATACCGCGTTTGGCGCGCTGATCGGCGGCGTCCGCTGCCTCGCGCGCACTTTCACTGAGTAATCGGATGAAAACGCGCTCACCTTCGCCGTCCGGCGCGCTTGCCTTTGACAAACAAGCGTCCAATCGCTCGCGCGCTTTCTTCATGTGCCTGCTCCAGTGACGATGATCGCCAAAGTGTACCATCGCCGGTTGATCGCCTGTCCGTCAATCGACGACATGGACTTCACAAGCGCAAGCGAGGCTGATATACGCGCTCACTCAGACGAAATGAGCGCTCATTCCTCGGTAGCTCAGCGGTAGAGCAGCCGACTGTTAATCGGCTGGTCGCAAGTTCGAATCTTGCCCGGGGAGCCATTTTTCCAAAACGCGCCCGGAAACGCTTCCGGGTGCATTTTTGTTTCCGGTATCGACGATTATTTCTGCAACCATGTCAAAGGGTTGCCGGAAAGTAGCGGCCATCTGCCTATCCGCCAAATGGCGGGTCGATGTTCGGAATTGGCAGCTTCAACCTTCACCAATTCCTGCGCCAGCGCGAGAGCAATTGGCGCCGGCTCTTTGTTGAGCCGCTTTTAATCGCGCCGGCATGCAAACACCCTCTCTCCCTGCTCCTTGGGGGAGAGGAGGCAAGGGTCACCACTTGGCGGCGGGCGCAAGCGTGTCGAACTCTAGCAAAGGAATGATGGCCAAAGGATCTTTACGGAGGCTTGACCATGAAACCGATGGGCCACGATTTGCCTCGCGCTTATAAAGGAAATCGAGATGTTTTCAGGGTTTCTTACCGGGCCTGATCGGTTGCGCGGGAAGATTGCATGATCCTCGAAGCTCGCCTGCCCCTCAAGTTCTTGAGCCCGCGCGAGGCAATTCTGCCTCGTGCGATGGCAGAAGCGGCTGGGCTTGTTGCACAATCCACGCCGTTCCGGGCCTATGGGGAGATTGCCGACGAGGTCGCGGGCCTGGCCTGCACGCCGTTCCAAAGCCGGCACTGGCTTTCGGCATGGTTCGAGATCTTCGCCGCCGATCCCGCCATCGAGCCGTTTCTGGTGACATTGAAGGATCATCAAGGCGCAATTCTGCTGGCGCTGCCGCTCATCCGCCGGCGCATCGGGCCGCTCCTCGTGCTTGAATCCCCGGATCTGGGCGTCTGCGATTATGCCGCCCCGATGCTCGATCCCGCCCGCCATGCCAGCCTGCCCGATCCCGCGACGCTCTGGCGGCTGCTGCGCGCCGCGTTGCCGCGCGCCGATCTCCTCCGCCTCGATCGGCTCTGCCCGATGGTCGGCAGCCTCAAAAACCCGTTTCACGCGCATCCGGCCGCGCGACAAAACCGGTTTTCGGGCTGGCTCCTTGAATTGCCCGATACCGAGCAAGCCTACCAGAACGGCCTTGGTAAATCGCATCGTCAATCCGTGACCCGGCATCGGCGCCGTTTCGCCGATCTTGAGGGTGCCCGGGCCGGCGTGCCCGCCGATCTTGCCGCCGCGCATGCCGAACTTGCCTGCCTCGACCGGATGCAGGAAACCCGCATCGGCGACGTCGGCAAGCAATACCATTTGAATGAGCCAAAGGTAGCCGCCTTCTATTCCCGCCTTGTTGAAACGGGGTTCCTTGGCCAAGAAACCCTGCTTTGCGGGCTTTCGGTCGGAAGCGAAAAACTTGCCGTCAGCTTTGCCGTGCGCAACGGCGATTATCTCGTTTATCTGCGGCTCGCCAATGTCTTTGGGGAATGGACGCGGTATTCGCTTGGCACCATCGTCACCGATTACACGATCCGCACCGCGATCGGGCGCGGGATCCGTTTTTTCGATTTTGCAATGGGCGATTATGAATACAAGACGCGCTTTGGCGCCCGTCGCCTGCCGCTTCACAATCTGCTGCTGCCGCTCTCGCTGAAGGGCATGCCGGCCGCCGCCTTCTGGCATGCCCGCGAGCGGCTCGCCACGAACGCGCTCTTGCGCCGATTGGCGGGACGCCCCGCCCGACCCGTTTCGGACGCATCCTAGAGCGTGCTTGCGATACGGAAAGCGGTTTCGATTTTGCCTAAGCCAAACGAACCAGCCATGGCAGCATCATCTGAACCAAATGGCCGCAGGCGTCCCGGCCCATTTGTCAGGCGCGGTATTGCTCATCGCTGACATGTTCGAGCCATTCAGCGGTTTTCCCGTTGAGTTTCTCCTGAACGGCGATATGGCTGACGGCTGTGGTTGTGGTAGCACCATGCCAGTGCTTTTCGCCGGGTGGAAACCATATGACGTCGCCGGCGCGGATCGTCTCAACCGGGCCGCCTTCGCATTGTGTCCAGCCACAGCCACCCGTCACGATCAGCGTCTGGCCGAGAGGGTGCGTGTGCCAGGCGGTCCGCGCCCCGGGCTCGAAGGTCACATGCGCCATCGCCACCCGCGCCGGGTCCGGCGGGCTGAACAGCGGGTCGATACGAACATGGCCGCTGAAATAGTCAGCCGATGCTGTGCTGGAGGGCTGCGAGCCGCTGCGTTTGATCTCCATAGATTTCTCCTTGCCAGGGGCCGCCCCGTGGCGCTGATGGTAATGACGCCAAAAGATAGCGTCAAAACAGGATTTTTTCGCCTGAATCTTCACTGCGGCGATTCAGATATTGAAATATGGACTATTTTCTTGACTTCTCACCCTGCACCTGTCATAGGGCGTACTGCACCGCAACAGGTGCGGTCGGGACAGTCGGCGTGACCGGGCAAGTTTAAAGCCCTAAGCCTTTCCCCACTCCTCGAAACTCATCGACAGCCCATGTCACGCGGGTGGTCTTCCCCCGCGCTTCTGCGCCCTTTTTCGAGGGCGCGGGGACGCATACTCGATTCGAAAGAACCATCTTGACCCAATTCTCTGATTTCGGCCTTGCGGCGCCTCTTGAAAAGGCGCTCGCCAGCGAAGGCTATGTCACACCAACCCCGATCCAGGTGCAGGCGATCCCGCTGGTCATGGAAGGCGGCGATTTGCTCGGCATCGCCCAGACCGGCACCGGCAAGACGGCGGCCTTCGCCCTGCCGCTCCTGCATCGCCTGGCTAACAATCCGCGCCCGCGTATCCCTCGCTCCTGCCGCGCTCTGATCCTGAGCCCGACGCGCGAGCTTGCCGGCCAGATCGCCGAGAGCTGCAAGACCTATGGGCGCCATCTGCGCCTGTCGATCAACGTCGTTTTCGGCGGCGTCAGCCTCTACAGCCAGGAAAAGGCAATGGCGCACGGCGTCGACATCGTCGTTGCCACGCCTGGCCGCCTGCTTGATCTCATTGACCGGCGTGCACTGACGATCAAGGACATTGAAGTGCTCGTGCTTGACGAAGCCGACCAGATGCTCGATCTGGGCTTCATTCATGCGCTTCGCCGCATCGTCAATCTCGTGCCAAAGCAGCGCCAGAGCCTGTTCTTCTCGGCCACCATGCCAAAATCGATTGCTGAACTGGCGAGCGCCTTCCTCACCAACCCCAAGCGCGTCGAAGTGGCACCCGTTGCCACCACCGCCGAGCGCGTCGACCAGCATGTGGTCTTCGTCTCGGGCGGGCGCAAGCAGGCGCTGCTGGTGGAATTGCTGAAAGATCCGGCGATCACCCGCACCCTTGTCTTCACCCGCACCAAGCACGGCGCGGACAAGGTGGTGAAATCGCTTGAGAAGAGCAATATCAATGCCGCCGCCATCCATGGCAACAAGAACCAGAACCAGCGTGAGCGGGCCTTGAGCGATTTCAAGACCGGGCGCTGCCGGGTGCTGGTTGCAACCGATATCGCCGCGCGCGGCATCGATATCGATGCGGTGAGCCATGTCTTCAATTACGAATTGCCGCATGTTCCCGAACAATACGTCCATCGCATCGGGCGCACCGCGCGTGCTGGCGCCGCCGGTATCGCCATTTCCTTCTGCAATGGCGAGGAACGGCCCTTGCTGCGCGGCATCGAAAAGCTGATCCGCCAGCAGGTAACAGTGATGCCGATGCCGCCGGGCTTTGACGGCGGGCGGGAAGAAATCACCGAGGAAGCACCGCGCAAATCGCCCGGCCGCCCGTTCGGTGGACGTCCTCAAGGCCGTCCAGGTTTTGGACGCCCAGGCGGTGAGCGTCGGTTTGGCGAGGGGCGCCCGCAAGGCGGGCGTCATGTCGACCATCGCGGCGGCGAAGGCAGCAGCCCGGAAGATCGCCAGCGCGATGAACGCTCATCGGAGGAACGTGTCCGCCATAGCGGTCGCGATCACGAGACGCGGCCGCGCGATGCTCGGGCCCCCACCCCATGGTCGCCTGATCTCCATCGCGGCGAGGGACATGTAGCCAAGCCGCGTCGCCCCGAATACCGCCCCCGCGAGCAGGGTGCTCCCGATCCACGTCGCGGCGAGCAAGCATCAGACCATCACCCGGCTGGCGAACGCGGCGCTGAACAACGCCCTCACGGTCACCGCCCTCGCAATGCCCGCCCTTATGGTGAGCGTGCAGGGGGCGAGCGGGCCGCTGGTGGTGAGCGGGTGGGCTGGCTCGACAAGAGCGGCACTGCCAAGCGCCCGCGCCCGGCGCGCTGAGAGCCATGTTGGGGCACGCCTGCCGCGGCCCCGCATGAAAATATGAAGAATTGAAACGACATCGCCCGCGCTGTGAACGTGTTTTCGCAGCGCGGTTTTTTTTTGACAACGCCGGGGCAGGCGCCGGATACGGCGTGCGCTGATCGTCGCAGATCAGATGATAGACTGCACAAGTTGCAGTAGATTCGTAGCCTCAGGAACGCAAGTCAAACCACTGAAAACGTTCTCGTTCCAAGATGATTCACCCTCTCCGCCTGACCGCGAAAACGTCGGTGTGGCCAACTTTCCACGTCCCGTGTTCAAGCCGGTAATCAAGCCAGCGCTCGATGACGTCATTGTCGATCTCACTGCCCGCCGTCACGGCTTCGGCAAAGCCTTGAGCGAGCGCGATTGCCAGGGTGTCGGAAACGTCAAGCTCCCACGGGCTGTCCCCCAGCAGCACGCGATATCCGGCCTTCTGCAACGCATTGCCAAAAACCTCGGCAGCCTTCGGGCCGATCGCCGGACCAAATCCCTTGTCGCGCTGCATATCCTTATGGAACGCAGCCAGCATGTCATAATCATCAGGATGAGGCGGATCGAACCGGTCACGACCATCGTAAATGAGCGGCGTGAACACGGCGACACCCCTTTTGGCGATCGCTGCCGTAAAGCCATCGATCCAGCTTTGCGAACACAGATCGAGGAAGGCCGCCGCCGTGATCAGGTCAACCTTCTCAGGAACAACGTCCTCTATTCCCTTTGCAAGATCGCCAGCAACCAGGTGAACGCTGATCGTGCGCTCGCCCTTGCTCAGTGTGAGCGACTGGTTGCCTGCTGGCGCCGCAATGACTTCGTCGGCCCAGCGGATCAATTGGTCACGCGCGCTTTCCAGCAGCAGCGGATCGTAATCCACCATGTGCCAGCTCTGGTGCTTGGGCAGAAGCTGATAGGTCCCGCGCAGGTTTGAGCCGGCACCGCAGCCCAGATC
>JAKFVK010000099.1 GCA_021732205.1 Hyphomicrobiales bacterium
AGACGGTCGAGGCGTTGCCGCGCCTTGCCGCCTCCGGCAAGGTCGACCGCAAAGCGCTCGCGCTGCGCCCGTTGCAAAGCGCGCCTGCCAACGACGTGCAGGAAGAGCCGCGCACGCCGGTCGAGGCAGCCCTTCTGGCAGCGATGCAGCAGGTGTTTCCCGGGCAGACACTGCCAATTGAGGGCGATTTCTTCACCGAGATCGGTGGACATTCCCTGCTTGCCGCCCGCTTTGTGTCGCTGATGCGCGCCGATCAGCGCTTCGCCGGCATCACGCTTCAGGACATGTATGAAGGCCGCTCGATTGCCGGCATCGCCGCGCGACTTGAGCGGCGCGGGCTTGGAACCGGCGGGCAGGATCGCAGCTTTGTGCCGCCGCCGCTGCTGCGCCGCTTCCTGTGCGGACTGGCGCAGGCGACTGTACTGCCTGTTATCCTCTTTTTTACCTGCGTCCAGTGGCTCGGCATCTTTACGACGTTCCTGTTGCTTGATCTCGACGTTCTCGGCTTCTGGGGGCAGCTCTTCTCGCTGCTTGGCATTTATGTTGTCCTGACAATCGCCACCACATTTGTTGGCATCGCCGGCAAATGGCTCAGCGTCGGGCGCGTCAAACCGGGCCGTTACCCGCTATGGGGCGTTTATTATTTCCGCGTCTGGCTGGCGATGAAATTCACTCTGCTCGTCAAGCCCAAATGGTTCCAGGGAACGCCGATCATGCGCGTCTACATGCGCATCATGGGCGCGCGCATCGGCAAGGATGCCATCATCTCGGAAGTCGAGGCCGGCACGCTCGACCTGCTCACCATCGGCGACAGGGTCAGTACCGGCACAAAGCTCAAGATCGCCAATGTCGAAGTGGTCGGCAACGAGATGGTGATCGGTCGGGTGGTCATTGAGGATGATGCCTATATCGGTACCTCGAGCGTTCTCGAGCACGATACTATCATCGGCAAAGGCGCTGAAATCGGCGATCTGACTGCGGTGTTGGCTGGTACACATGTCGGCGCATGGGAGAAATGGGAAGGCTCGCCAGCCCGCAAGGTGGGCGATATCGACGAGAGGGAATTGCCGCCGCAGGCCGAAGCCTCGCGGCTGCGCAAGAACATCATGACATGCGCCTATGTCATTGCCCTGTTGACGATCCCGCCCATCGGCCTGCTGCCCATCTTTCCAGCCTTCGCCCTGTTTGATCACATGGATCTGCTGATCGCGGGTTGGACCAAGGCTGACACGCTGTCGGTGCTGCCACTGTTGACCTGGCCAACGTCAATGGCACTCATCATCTTCACCATTGGCATTACGGTTGCCATGCGCTGGATAATCCTGCCAACACGGCTGCAACCAGGGCGATATTCAGTCCATTCCTTCACCTATTTCCGCAAATGGGCGCTAGCGCTGCTCACCGACGTCAAGCTTGAAACATTGTCATCGCTGTTTGCCACGACCTATATGCGCCTGTGGTACCGCATGATGGGTACCAAGATGGGACGCGGCGCGGAAATATCGACCAATTTGTCGGGGCGCTATGATCTGGTTGAAATTGGCGCCGGCAATTTCATTGCCGATGAAGTGCTGCTGGGAGACGAGGATATCCGGCGCGGGTGGATGACGCTTGAAAAAGTCACCACCGGTGATCGCGTGTTTGTCGGCAATGACGCGGTGGTGCCGCCCGGCACGCGCTTTGAAAATGACAGTCTGCTCGGCATCAAGTCGGTACCGCCGGCAAGCCGCCACATCAAGGCCGGTGAGACGTGGTTCGGATCGCCGTCGATCTCATTTCCGACGCGCCAGCGTGTGACCGGCATCTCGGCCAACTGGACCTATGAGCCACCGCTCAGTCGCAAGATCGGGCGGATCGTCTTCGAGGCTTTCCACACATCGTATGCAACGATGCTGTTCATCACGCTTGGCTATTACACAGTGGAAACGCTTGATCCTCTGATGGAACAGCGCCAGTGGGGATTGGTATTCTGGCTCTTCCTGGTTGCATCCATCGTCATTCCACTCATCATGACGTCATCGACCATTATCGTGAAATGGCTGTTCATGGGCGCCTACAAGCCGGTGATCAAGCCGATGTGGTCGTTCTGGGCGATGCGAACGGAAGCCTGCGCCGTTCTCTATTGGGGACTTGCCGGCAGGGTTTTGCTCGAATCGCTGCGCGGCACTCCCTTCCTGCCCTGGATGCTACGCCTCTACGGCGTCAAGGTCGGCAAGGGAATCTGCATGTTCACCACCGACATCACCGAGTTTGACTGCGTGACCATCGGCGATTACTGCACCATCAACTCGTTGTCTGCCCTGCAGACGCACCTTTACGAGGACCGGCTGATGAAGGTCGGGCGGGTACATCTGGGAACAGGTGTGAATGTCGGAGCTGGCGCGACCGTCCTCTACGACACTAAAATCGGTGATTTCACCGATGTCGGTTCGCTGTGCGTGGTGATGAAGGGAGAGACCCTGCCCGCCCATACGGCATGGGTTGGTGCCCCGGCACAGCCGCACATTGCGCGCCCCCACGCCCCGGCGAATACGCCGCACAATGCCGGCCTCACCCGCCAGGCGGCCGAGTGAAGACGCAACGCGCCTGAGTGATGAGCGCAGGCGCCGCTTCGCTGGCCCAAGCGCCCGCAAAGCCTTGCGGCAAATCGCTGAGATCATGCCAGTGAGCGTGCGCGCCATGATCCGCCGGCAGGCTCGACAGACCCTCCCATAATCCCTTGCCGCTCATTTTGGCGAGCGCCTCTTTGCGCACCCACATCTGCGTAAAATTATGAGCCAACGCCTCCTCCGACGCGCTGGCAAGCTCGCGGACCTCGGCGGAGGCAAATTCCGAAGCGGCGATGTCGAATGCCGGAATAGACGGGTCGATCGTTTCAAGATCAACACCCACCGGGCCGGCGCGCGAGAGTGCAACAAGCGCCACGCCTTCACGGTAGCTGAGGGAGAACGCGATACCACTCGCCTCCGGCCAGGCGAGATGGGGCTGGCGCGCCGGTCCGTAGGAGAACAAAAGATCAGCCGGGTTCTGGCCAAGAGCGGCGGCAAGGATCAGCCGCAACGCCCGGCGTGCGGCGCGGTAGCGCTCGCCAACCAGCGGGTCGATAGCTGCGGCGGCACGAATGCGCTCGTCCTGCGACAGGCAGTCGAGTGGCGGCACCTCGGCCAGAACGACCAGCCAGATCGCCACGCCTGTATCCGGCAAGGGGCCAGGCATCATTCCCGGCCATTCGCGTGTATTGATGTTCATCGCAACACAGTGCGGCGGCCGGAGGGGACAGGCAAGCCGGCGCCGGTGATTTGACCCAGCGCCGCGTCCCGCCTAAACCGCAGCAAGGAGTGGCGATGTCGTTCAACAGTTTCGGTCATCTTTTTCGTGTTACCACGTTTGGTGAAAGTCATGGACCCGCCATTGGCTGCGTCGTTGATGGCTGTCCGCCGCTTTTGCCGCTGAGCGAGGCTGACATCCAGCCTTTTCTTGACCGGCGTCGCCCGGGCCAGAGCCGCTACACGACGCAACGTCAGGAAGCCGATCAGGTGCGTATTCTCTCCGGTGTTGTTGCCGACAGCGCCGGCATCCAGCGCACCACGGGCACGCCGATCGGCCTTCTCATCGACAACACCGATCAGCGCTCAAAAGATTATGATCGCATCCAATCAGCCTACCGCCCAGGGCACGCCGATTTCACCTATGATGTGAAATACGGCATTCGGGATCACCGAGGCGGCGGGCGCTCATCAGCCCGCGAGACGGCGATGCGGGTCGCCGCCGGTGCAATTGCCCGCAAAGTGGTGCCAGGCCTTACCGTGCGCGGGGCGCTGGTGCAGATGGGTCCGCACAAAATCGACCGTCAGCGCTGGGACTGGAACGCGGTGGAGGCTAATCCGTTTTTCTGCCCTGACGGCGAGATGGCGGCATTCTACGGCGATTATCTCGATGGCGTGCGCAAGGAGGGTTCCTCCATCGGCGCGGTGATCGAGATTGTTGCCGACGGCGTTCCAGCCGGCCTGGGGGCGCCGATTTACGGCAAGCTCGATGCCGATCTGGCGGCAGCCTTCATGGGCATCAACGCCGTGAAGGGGGTTGAGATCGGCGCGGGATTTGGCGCGGCGGCGCTCCGCGGCGAGGATAATGCTGACGAGATGCGGGCTGGCAATGACGGCAAACCGGTTTTTCTCTCCAATCATGCCGGCGGCATCCTTGGCGGCATTTCAACCGGGCAGCAGGTGGTGGCCCGCTTTGCGGTGAAGCCTACCTCGTCGATCCTCATTGCGCGCCGCTCGATTGACAGCGCGGGCGATGATGTCGAGGTGAAGACCACAGGCCGTCATGATCCGTGTGTTGGCATCCGCGCCGTCCCGGTGGGCGAAGCGATGATGGCACTCGTGATCGCCGATCATTATCTGCGTCAGCGCGGCCAATGTGGCTGACTTGCCGGCGCTGATCAGGGTAACGATTGAGCGATTGGGGCATCGCGGTGATGGCATAGCCATCAGCGATGGACACACATTCTTTGTTGCTGGTGCCCTGCCGGGCGAGATCGCCGACATCGATCCCGCCGGTGGCGAGCGAGCGCAACTGGTATCGATCATCGAGCCCTCGGCGCACCGCGTCGCGCCGCCATGCATCCATTTTGCGACATGCGGCGGCTGCGTCGCGCAACATATGGATGGTCGCCTCTACGACGAATGGAAACGCGACAGCATCACGACGGCGTTGGGGCAACAGGGGATTTCGGTGCCACTGGAGGCGATGGTTCGCGGTGAGCCCGGCACAAGGCGTCGCGTTACGCTGGCGCTTGTGCGCGAGGGCAAGACAGTGACTTTCGGCTTTCACGGTGCACGCTCGAACAACGTTATCGCCATCACTGCCTGTCTGGTCATGACACCCGCCATCGCCGCAGCCCTGCCAGCGCTTGCCAGGCTTTTAAGCCCGCTGATCACGGGGCGTGACAGCCTTGCCGTCAGCGTGCTCGATACCGCGCAAGGTCTTGATGTCTCGCTCGCGCCGGCAAAATTGCCGCGCGACGCGATGAGCCGCCTGTTTGCTGCGGCCGGGGCTATCGGTCTGGCGCGCCTCAGCATCGGGGAGGAAAACGCCACCTTCCGCCCGCCCTCCCTGCCGACCGGCGAGATTGCTCGCCTGCAGCCGGCCGCCGGCTTTGCCCAGGCCGTGGCGCCGGTCGAGGAGGCGATTGCCGGGCTGGCAAAGGACGCATTGAGCGGCGCCAGGCGGATCATTGAACTCTTCTGCGGCAGCGGCGCGCTGACTCTGCGCCTGGCCCGCCATATGGCGATCCACGCGGTTGAAGGCGACCTAAACGCGCTTGCAGCCCTCGACCAGACCGTGCGCCATGCAAGTGGCCTGAAACCGGTAACCCGCGAGCAGCGAGACCTCTTCCGGCGTCCGCTTCTGGTCTCGGAACTCAAAAACTACGATGCCGCTCTTCTTGACCCGCCGCGCCAGGGCGCGCAGGCGCAGATGGCCGGGCTTGCGGCGTCAAAATTGAAGAAGATCGTCTATGTGTCCTGCGCGCCGGCAAGTTTCGCGCGCGATGCGCGGGTTCTGATCGATGGCGGCTTTCGTCTCAGCCGCATAACGCCGATCGACCAGTTTCTGTGGTCTCATCACGTCGAGCTTGTTGGCGTGTTCGAGCGCTGATCAGAGAGCTGCCACAATGCTCCCCGCATAGGCGGAGCCAAGCTCGGCGCCGCGCACCGAAGGCGTGCTGAACAGAAGATAGGTTGCCGCCACGACACTCATGGCCGCCATGAAACGAGCTCTATTCACCATGACACTCTCCCCGGCATCACTTGCCGCGTTGTTATGGCGGCACCATCGCGCAGGGCGGTTTCCAAATGGTTGAAATGGGCCATTCCGGCTTGGCCGCAATCGAAAAAAGGTTAAGATTTATGTCTGTGATGATGATCGCCAACAGGAGATCGGGATGGCCGCGCCTGTCACGCGCCTTGCCTACACGCTGAACCACGGTTTGCGGGTGGCGTGGTATACGAGCGCGCTGCTGCTGGCGCGTCGCAACGAGGCAAAGCCGACTGATGCCAGCGAGGCGACGCAGGCGGCCCGGGGGTCCACCACCAGCCGCGAGGCGCTGTTTGCCGATATGGCCCGCCTCTTCGCCCAGGATGTCAAAAATGCCGATGCCGGGATCTACCGGCTGGCGCATGACTGGTTCGGGCCGCTTGATGAAGAGGTTCGGCGCATGCGCCTTTTCTTCAACGACGTGCCAGCGGTGGCGCGCCGACGTGCGCAGAAGAGCGCCAACGAACCGCTCGCCACATATCGCGGCAAGCGCCCCGCCTATTATCTTCAGAATTTCCATTATCAGTCCGATGGCTGGATGAGCGAGGACAGCGCCGCGCGCTACGACATGCAGGTCGAGGTCCTCTTTGGCGGCACGGCAGCCGCCATGCGCCGGCAGACGATTGCGCCGATCGCCCACCACCTTAAAGGCCGCGACCAGCGATCATTACGCCTTCTCGATGTGGGTGCCGGCACTGCCCGCTGGCTGAAGGATCTGCGCCCGGCCTTTCCTGCCCTGCCGGTCACGATTGCCGATATGTCGGAAGCCTATCTGTCACGCGCGCTTGCCGAGCGCGGCAATGAAGGCCGGCTGACGGCGCTCCTTGCCAAGGCGGAAGCACTTCCGCTTGCCGAGTGCAGTCAGGATATCGTCACGGCGATTTATCTGTTCCACGAATTGCCGCCGAAAATTCGTCGCGCGGCGGCGGCCGAGATCGCTCGTGTGCTGAAGCCCGGCGGTCTGTTCGTGATGAATGATTCGCTCCAGCGCGGCGATCATCCGCCCTATGACGGCATGCTGGAGCGCTTCCCCCACGCCGTCCACGAACCTTATTATGCTGGTTATCTTGGCGAGGATCTCAACGCGCTCTTCGGCGCCCATGGCCTCACGCCGGTATCGCGCGAGCGGGCGTTTCTGTCCACGGTTGCCGCCTTTCGCAAGGGTTGAGATGGCGGCGATGCAGGTCGGCACTTGAATTTCAGCAAAATGGTGCTATAAAAATAGATAGTTCGGGCCCCTCTGGCAGTCGTTGTTGATGGCTGCGATGTCGAACGGAAGTTCAACATCTAGGCGCCCGTCTCCTCAATGCAATCCATAGCGGAGCACGCGGCAGAAGGAATTTTGCCATGGACATGGTTTTGTCGTTTGCCTCGTCGTCGGTTCTGGGCACGCCTGTGTGGGTCTGGTTTGCCTTTCATCTCATGATCTTCATTCTGCTGGCTTTCGATCTGGGCGTGCTGAACCGCAGCAGCCGCGAGATGGGCATTGGCGAGAGCCTGAGGCTCTCCGTCTTCTATATCGCTATCGCCATCGCCTTCGGCGTCGTGGTCTGGGGCTATCTCGGATCGCAGCGGGCGATTGAATATTACACCGGCTACACGATCGAAAAGGCGTTATCGATTGACAATATCTTCGTTATTTCGCTCATTTTTGCCTATTTTTCTATTCCACCAGCGTTCCAGTACCGGGCGCTGGTATGGGGTATCATCGCCGTGCTCATTCTGCGCGGCGTGATGATCGCCGCGGGGGCGGCACTCATCCATCAATATGACTGGGTCCTCTATATTTTTGGCGCGTTCCTGATCTACACAGGCATCAAAATGCTGGGTGGGCACGACAACGCCCCTGATCTCGACCGCAATCCGCTCCTTGCGTTTCTGCGCCGTCACATGCGCATCACCGACAAGCTGCATGGGGAAGCATTCTTTGTTCGCCTGCCTGATCCGGCTTCAGACAAAAAAGTTCTGTATGCCACGCCGCTGTTTCTGGCGCTGGCTGTCATAAACGTTGCCGATATTGTTTTTGCCGTTGACTCAGTCCCTGCCATTTTCGCTGTCACGACGGACACTTTTATCGTGTACACGGCGAATATCATGGCCATTCTCGGTCTGCGCGCGCTCTATTTCGCGTTAGCGGCGATGGTCGCGCGGTTTAAGTATCTGTCGATCTCTCTGGCGCTCATCCTGGTGCTGATCGGCGTCAAGATTTTCTGGAGCGGTCTGGTTGCCAAAGTCGACCCGCTGCTGTCGCTTGCCATGACTTTGGCGTTGCTCGGTGGCGGTATCGGCTTCTCGTTGTGGAAGACCAGATCTGCAACTGCCAAAGATTGACACGACGGCGGGTGTGTCTAGGTTGCGCCTGCCATCTGGAGATCACTCATGCGCGTTGCCCTTGCCCTTGCTGTTGCCATCTTCGCCGCGCCATCGCTGACAGAAGCGCGAACGGTTGATCGGCAAATCCCCGCCGCGCGCTGCGGTCGCCTTGTCTGCGGTGCGCCGATCGATGTCGTGTGCCATGCGCAAGGCGGGCGCACCGCGACGGTGGTGGTGCCGTGGAGCCGCGCTGATCTGCCGTCCTCCGTCATGGCCGGCACACTGACGCGTCTTACCTTCTCCTCAGGGCAATATCGCAGCAGCCTCTATGGTTCGCCACGCCTGCGCACCCGTCACGGCAGAAGCGAAGCCGTCTTCGATATAGGACCATGGTTCGATGGCGCGCTCTTCGCCCTGCTGCAGACAAGCAGCGATGTCCGGGTCTCTGGCGATTATGGCTCCTACCGGGTCGAACGGCGCAAAGGCCAGGCCGACCCCTGCGCCATCTGAACCAGGCGCTCGTCACCCGACTGAGGTTGAATGTCATGAACGAACGCCTGGACGCCGTGCAGCGAGTGATCGACGCCTTCAAACAGGGCGCGATGGTCGCTGTTCTTGACGATGATGATCGCGAGAATGAGGGCGATCTCATCGTTGCCGCCTCCCTGTGCACCAGCGAGAAGATGGCCTTCATCATCCGCCACAGCTCAGGCATCGTCTGTGCGCCGTTGACCGTTGCCGAAGCCAGGCGTCTGCGGCTTGATCCGATGGTATCGGTGAACGACGCGCCCCACAGCACCGCTTTTACCGTTTCCGTCGATGTACGCCACGGCACCACCACCGGCATATCAGCCGATGACCGCACCAACACGGTGCGCGCCCTTGCCAATGGCAATATCGGCGCCAGCGATTTCGTCCGCCCCGGCCATGTCTTTCCGCTTGTTGCGCGCCCCGGCGGCGTTCTCATGCGCTCCGGCCACACGGAAGCCGCGGTTGATCTGTGCCGTCTCGCTGGTCTGCCGGAAGTCGGCGTGATCGGTGAATTGATGAATGATGATGGCACGGTGATGCGCGGGCCGCAGGTGCGGGCCTTCTCAAACCAGCACGCCATTCCCGTTATCACGGTTGCCGACCTGATCGCCTTCCGGCAGGTGCGCGAGCGGCTGGTGGAGCGTGTGAGCGAATTCACCGTCACCACGCCCATCGGCCCGGCGCGTGGTATTTCGTACCGCACGCCATTTGATGAGCTGGAGCAGCTGGCGGTCGTTTTCGGCGATGTTGCGGGCAAAGCGGGCGTTGCGGCGCGGCTGCACCGTCAGGATATTCTGGCCGATATCTTCGGCGACCAGACAACATTGAAAGCCACTTATCGCAAATTTTCCGAAGCAGGCTGCGGCGTACTCATCTATCTGCGCGAAGGCTCGGCTGGCGTGCCGTCAGCATCGATGGCGCCCGGCGGCAATGAAGGCCATGGCAGCGCGTCAAGCCGTAACGAGACATGGCGCGAAGTAGGGCTCGGCGCGCAAATCCTGCGCGACATTGGCATCTCATCGATCCGCCTGCTGTCCTCGCGCGAGCGCCGCTATATCGGCCTTGAGGGATTTGGCATCACGATCACGGCAACGGAACGGCTCGGTGATTAGAGCAGGTTGCGAAAAAGTGGAAACGGGCTTTTCGATAACAGCCTGCGGAAACAATAAGATGAAAGAAAATTGCGATTCCGTGTAAAGGCAATTTGCTCTAGGCGCGCTCATCCAGCGGCTCGCTGCCCTGCGGGCTGCCATCCTTTCCAAGCTTGATCTTGCGCACCTTCATCTCGGCTGCCTGAAGCATGGTCTCACAATGGGATTTCAGCGCCTCGCCGCGCTCATAGATGGCAATCGATTCCTCAAGCGGCACGTCGCCACGCTCAAGCTTGCTGACGATCTGTTCGAGTTCGGCGAGCGCCTTCTCGAAACTCAAGCCGCCGAGATCAGTTTTACTGTCGCTTGCTTTGGCCACGGAGCCTCCTTCAGACGCTTGCCATACCAGCACCGGATGCATGCGGAAAGGCGGAAATGATTTCTTCAACAATCGGCCCGTTGAGTTTTTCTTCAAGGCGGCTCAGGGCGCGCGCCACGACGCCACCATCAAAGGCGCGATGATCGAAGGAAAAAAAGAGTTCCAGCGACCCGTCATCCGCCATAGCGCCGTAGGACAACAGCACGGTGAACATATGGACCGCGTTGGTGATGGTTGCACCCTGCCCGGCCAGAGATGAAATACCGAAGGTACCGAAATAATTGGCCCTCTGGCGACCGATATTGAGGCCAAGCCACCATATCAGGCGGCGCAGGGGCAGCGGCAGGGAGGCTATCGCGAACACGCGACGGAAATCGCGCTCCTCCTGCCAGTCAACGGTCTTGGCGCGGCGCAGGCGCTCAGCGAGTTCGCCCAGCGACATATGCTCCGGCCCCTTCATGCGCACGAAGAAGAGCGTCGGCTCGCCGTCGAACACCCTCTCGGTGGCGATCATCGACACGCTCATGGGATATTCGTAGATGTGCGGCCATGGGAATTTGACATAGGCGCGGCGCAGTTCCGGCATGTCGGCTGCCACCAGCCCGTAGGCTCTGGCAATCATTGCCGGCCATAGCGGTTTGGCGCCGCGGGGCAATTGCGCCAGCACTCTGGCAAGCGGACCCAATCCGAGGCGGCGCGAAATCACACCCTTCGTGGTGTCGCCGGCAAAATAACAGACATCGGCAATGATACGACGTGGCCCTGACAGAGCAATGCTGCGCCCTTTCATGATGCCTCTCCCGGTGACGCGGCGCTCACATGCCCATCAGCGCACTGACATGGGAATCGACCGAGCGCGCCAGACCTTCGAGATCATAGCCGCCTTCGAGCACCGAGACGAGCCGCGAGCCGGCATGCTTGTCAGCGATATCCATCAGTCTGCGGGTGACGAGACCGAAATCGCGCTCATGAACGTTGAGCTGGGCCAGCGGGTCTCGCGAGTGGGCGTCAAAGCCGGCCGAGATGATGATGAATTCCGGAGCGAATTTGTCGAGCGCTGGCAGGATCGCCGTATCAAAGGCGTCGATGAATTCCTCTGACCCCTCGCCCGGCCGCAGCGGACAATTAACGATATTGCCAACGCCGCGTTCAGCCCGCGCACCAGTGCCGGGATAGCACGGCATCTGGTGGGTCGAGCAATACATCACCGAACTGTCCTCCCAGAAAATATCCTGGGTGCCATTGCCGTGATGAACGTCGAAATCGATGATGGCAACGCGGCCGATGCCGTGCTTGTGCTGGACATGGCGGGCAGCAATCGCCGCATTGTTGAGAAAGCAGAAGCCCATCGCCCGGACGCGCTCGGCATGATGGCCGGGCGGGCGGA
>JAKFVK010000031.1 GCA_021732205.1 Hyphomicrobiales bacterium
CGCAGAGCGCACCGTCAGCGGTCTGTGGGACGCTATCGGACGGATCATCGATCTCTTCCCCGCAGACGAATGCGCCAACTACTTCAAGGCCGCCGGCTACGATGCAACCTGATCGGATTCCGCTCTAACGCAGAGGGCGTTACATTTGACAGCACTTTGGCGTCGCCGGCTGCCAGCTCGCAGGCCGACGGCGGGCAGCAAACGGAGGATGGTACGGTCGGTGCAGCACCAGACGGCACAGCCATCATTGCTGCAGCATCACCAGGCACTGGTCTTCCAATCTCGATCATCGCAGAAGATCAGCGCGGCGGACATACATATGAAAAGCACGTCAACCAGAGCGAGGCCGAATTGTTGCGGCGTGTCCGGGAAGAAAGCGCAGACGGAGACCTACTTAAAAGAAGCATTCGTTCGGGGTCTTTTCCCTCATTGGAAGCCGCTGACAAATTGGTCAGCGCAACATTGGCAGCAAATGAAATGATGGTTGTGGCAGTGGCAAGTGGTGTTCATCCCAAATCGGTCGTGGGGGTTCGCGTTGACGCGTTCTTTCGTGCTCCGACTGGGATAGAGGCCTTCGCAGAAAATACGCGCGTCCAGCCACGAATTAGAACCACTTACGGCGTTGGAGTATTTATCCGGAGAGACGAAAAAGCGCCAAACGGATTTACTGTCATTTCAGCCTATCCACGTAATCTGGATTAAGAATATGAAATCACCTGATGCCTTTCGCAAATTTTGCTCATCGTTTCAGCGTGACAGCTTTGAATATGGGTCAACTTTTGAAGATGTTACCAAAGCAGCATTTGCTTGCCTTACACTAGCCGAGCAGGCACAGATTCGTACCTATTTCGACTACATGCTGAGTGATAAATGCTCTGGCTCGGATGTGATCGGTATGTGGCGGCGCGGTCGGCCCGAGGAAGGGCTTGGTCGAACCAAGGACGCGAAGAACGTTTTACACCGCATGCGCGCCATTATGGGCGAGTGAATTGCGTGCGCTGTCCGTCCCGCCGGCGCGCCCGGTGCCGGGCAGTGGACGAGCGGGGGTGAGGGCGTCTCCCCTTCCAACGCCTCTTCCGATGCAGAGGTAGGTGATCCGCTCTTCGACGGTTCCGACACGGCTGAAGGCTCGCCCGACGCTCCTCCTTCCGATAGCCCCTCCGGCACCATCATCGGCACCGCCCCCGACGGCACACCGATTGTGGCGGCAGGCCAGGACGACAATTTCCCTCGTCGGCTGAGCACGTTTCCGGTGCAGCTGGAAGATGAAGAAGGTGACAAGGGGGCTCACACCATTCGTGACCACGTCAACAAGAGCGAAGAATATTTGATGCGGACATTGCGGGACTCGACAACGTTTAGACTGCCTGATCGCATCGTTTTCTGACCCGATGAGGGGAGCTTTACCTCATTGCGTTCGGCAAATAAGCTGGTCAACTCGACCCTCAGCGAGCCCAATAATGTGGAGACCGTGGCGGCTGTGGCGGAGGGGCGAATTCGTGAATACATGAAGATCGAAAGCCAAACACCGTTTAGGTCGCCAACCGGCTACGAGGCTTTTCGTGAGTCTCCCTATCAGCAGCCCGCGATTCGTCCGACCAATGCGGTGCGCGTTGTCATCGTCCACGATCGATCGCTGACTCGCGGCTATCGCGTGCATACGGCATTTCCGATCACAAAAAAATTCTGAGTAAAAGAAGAGGCGGCCATGAAAATTCCGGAAATATGCAATAGTATTCTTCTGATGTTTGATGCCTCATTTTTTAATGATTCAACTACGTTTCTTGATGATTTCAGATCATATTTCGCCAACGGAAATCTGACTGATGCCGAGATTGATGAATTTGTCACCTTCATCGACCAGGTGACAGATGACAGCAATTCGGAGGCCTATTGCCAGGAAGTGTGGGAAGCAGGCGGAAGCCGTTATTCCACTATGCCCGGGCAATTCCGAGGTCTACTGAAATATGTCCGCGATGTGATCGCCAGCATCAAGCAATAGGACCAGCTTTTTCCTGACGCCAGAATGCGCCAATACATCGGTGAGAGACATGGGTCGCGCAAGACTATGGAGTAGTCTGATCTTCGGCATTCTCGCCGTCTCAGCCGCGCATTCCCGCCGGCGCGCCCGGCGCCGGGCAGGCGGTCGATCAGCCCGTGCGCCCCATAGGTCTGAAAGTTGCGCCGGATCTCGTAGAACTGCTGGCGGGAATATCCTATCACCTTGCAGGCCCGGCTGACATTCGAAAGTTCCTGCGCAAGTTCCAGAAACGAAAGCTTGCGGCAATCCAATTGGACGTTTCGCGACGGAGATCGAGAATTGCTTTCCGGGCGATCAGATGATTGCGCTTCCCGGCAACCGGCAAAAACGTATCAGCGACATTGGCGTCGCCGAACTTGTTCTGTCGTTTGACAAATATAAAACACTCGTGACGAGGCGAGTGGTCAGTGTATTTCGCAATGTAACAAGCGAATGGTTGCGTAAGTGCTAGAGATTGACCGCCAATAGTGACGTGGCGCTCCCGCATGCCCCGAACGATGCCCTTATAGGGGGGCGAATTCCGAGGGGTTTTGTTGAAGACAGTCTTCGAACCGTTTGAACAGCACTGAGTCATCGGGAATCAATTCGGTATAACGGTTGCCGAGTTCAATTTCGAATTGATCCAAATTCTGTCCGGATTCGAAAATGGATTTTGCTTCGTTGAGAAGATCGGCAACGCTATCAAATCCGAAATATCTGTAACCGGATTGCGCGTCGGCCAGGAGTTCAGCTTCGATGCCTTCAATAGCATGGAAGACGCCGCCATTCATTACGTAGCCATGGACCAAGAGCAGGTCTTCAAGAGCCCGATCGCCTGCCAGCAGGGAGACGACATCACCACCACAGGCACGGTTCCAGATCAGTGCGGTGTTTGTGAGTTCTGCCATAGTCTTGCTCGCTTCAAGCGGCTAATCTTACAGCCGGCCGGTCCCAATTCCAGCAAAAAATTCGCTCATCCGTTGGTTTGGATGCCCCCTGGCCATGCGATCGATGACGTCGGTAAGGTTGGTTTCGGTATCGAGGCCATCAAGCCTGGTTGACGCACGAGCGGTACAATAGATCGCCGCCCGCTTACCGCCGGCTTCAGAACCGAGGAACAGGAAGTTTTGCCTAGGTCTTTATGCCCTGCCGCTCAAAGCGTGTTGTAATCGGTTGCGGCGGGCTGATGCCAAACGGCGCGCCCACAAGATCAATGTCGATCCAGCCAGCCGGACAAGGAACGAGCGGGGGGTGACGCCATTCCGTTTCTTCCCGGCAGGGTTCGCGTTGGTCTGCGCCTCATAGATGCGTGCGCCTGCGCCGCTTGCGCCGGTTTTTCCTGATCACCTCGATGCGCTCCTTGTCATCAGGCTGCAGATAAACCCCGCGCTCGAGGATTTCGAGCGTATATTCCTCATAGGCGACGCCGGCTTTTTCTGCCCGCGCCTGCCGGCGCAGAACGGTGTCGTAGGGAATGCGCTTCCACGCCGCGCGATGCGCCGCGCGCCAGCCGAAATAGGTACGAAATCCCCCTCTGCCCCAGGGCGGGACGTGGTCGTTCTCTTCAAGCGGCGGCCCGCCATTATGGCCGAAGGCGGCTCGGATCGGGCGATGGCTCATGGAAACGACACGGAGCGGTTCAACTGAAATGGATCCAATGCACCCATTCAATCAATAATGAGCGCCAGTGCAAGCACATTTCTGCGGCAAATGCGCCTCAAGCAGAGCAATCATCGCGTTGTGATTGTACATTTCGCCGGCGCGCCGGCGATGATCCCGACACGACCTTGCTTTGGCCGTCATTTCCACCTATCGCCGGCCACCTCTTGATGGATGCGCGATGCTTCGATTTCCGACCCTTGTTGTTGTGGTTCTGGCGCTGGCAGGCTGTAGCGCCACCGAGCGCAGCTTCACTCTGCCCAAACTCGGGCCGGTGCCAATCGAGCGCATCAGCGCGTCCTCTTTTCCCATGAGCAAGGATATCTGGCGCCTGTCGGTCAAAAGCGATGGCCAGTTCGAGAAGGAAATCGTCGAGCGAACCGCCCTTTACCGCGCGGCCGAACTCACCGTGCAGCGCGGTTTTGAACGTTTCATCGTGACCTCGACGGCGGTCGGCACACAGGCCCGCCCCCTCACCCAGACCTTGCAGCAGACAAGCGAATTCGCCGGCACGGCCAGCAATGTCGTGGTGCCGGGCATCGGCTCGCTGCTGGGCGGCGGGGCGAGCGCGGTGATCGGCGGGGTCGACCGCGCGTTTACATCCTATGGTGGCGAGATCGTCATCAAGATGTTCAAGGCCGAGGACCCGTCAGCGGCAAATGCACTCGATGCCGATGACATCCTGAACACCTACGTGAACGAATTGAAAAAACCCACTTGAGACAAGCCCGCCTATAGCGGCAGATGCATGAGCGTGAAGCCACCAACGCCGTAGGTCTTGAGCACCAGCTTCTCCGCATCGCCCTCCGGCACACATCCGGTAAAGACGGCGATGCCATCGAGTTGTGGCACTGCCGGTGGCCTGACGACGTCGGCGCGCGCCAGCAGCGCATCAACGCGGCGCGCTATCGCCGGTGCCGGATCAACCAGCGCAACCGGCCAGGGCGCGAGGAGCGCAATATGGTCGGCCAGCAGAGGGTAATGCGTACACCCCAGAACAAGCTGGTCGGTGCGCCGCCCCTCGACCTCAACGAAGCACGGCGCAATCTCGGCAAGGATCGCGCCATCCGCCACGCTCTCGCCTCTGAGTTTTGCTTCAGCCAGTTCCGCCAGATGCACAGAGCCCACAAGCTCGACATGGCAGTGACTGGCGAAGCGCTCGATCAGCGCTCGGGTATATTCCCGCCTCACCGTGGCAGCGGTCGCCAGCACGGCAATCACCCGGCTTTGGCTCGCTTCCGCCGCCGGTTTCACCGCCGGCACGGTTCCCACAAACGGCAATTCAAAACTGGCGCGCAGCGCTGAAAGCGCGATCGTCGACGCGGTGTTACAGGCAATGACCGCCAGATCCGGTGCAAATTCGGCGACAAGCCGGTCGAAGACAGTCAAAACGCGCGCCGTCATCGCCTCTTCGTTGAGGCGCCCATAGGGAAAGGCGGCATCATCGGCGCAATAGATGAAGTCACAATCTGGACGCGCCGCACGCACCGCGCCGAGGACGCTGAGGCCGCCAAATCCTGAATCGAAAATCACGATGACCGGGCGCTGTCGCATGGCTTCCCTTATCTACGGCACGTCTTCTGCGTGAATCCTAAGGTCGCAGAAGACGTCGCGCCACTTTTTCGGCAGCCTCCATGCCGCTCAGGGTCGCGCCCCCGACCGTCATCGCCGCCTTGCCGGCCAGCGCCTCACCTGCGAAATAAATGCAATCGCCCACCGGTTCCATAAGCGTCGCGCGGGCATCCGCATGCCCCGGCCGGGCAATTGAATAACTGCCAAGAGCAAACGGGTCAGCCCACCAGCCAGCGAGCCGCGCGCCGCGATAGGCCGCTCTCACCTGTGGGCCCAGCGCCTCGGCAAGTTCATCCAGCATCAGCGCAGCCGCGCCCGCCTCCCCAAGGGCAACGACCTCACGGGCCCGGTCGCCTCCCAGATGGGCAACCACCACCCTCTCGCCATGCGGCCACATGGCGTAAAGGACCAAGACGCCACCATGGCGCGACACCAGCGTGCTGTTGGGGCCCATGCTAAAGCCATCCTCACTGTCAAAGCGCAGCGCGATCTTGGTATAGGCGCCCATGCCGAGCCCATCGAGCGCGTGGCGGTGCGTCACGGGAAGTTCGGGCGTAAAGACAAGCCGCCCCGCCCGCAAGACACCGATCGGCACGGTGACGATGGCGGCATCGGCGCTGATCTGCCCCTTGTCCGACACCACTTTCACGCCCTGCCCGCTCCAGTCGATGCGCCGCGCCGCTGTCGACAGACTGACCGTCACATCAGCACCGTAGCGCTGGACCAGACGCCCGTAACCGCTCGGCACCACGAGATCGCCGCCTGAATCGAGACGATTATAGTCGATGAGCGATACGAGCTCGGCTTCCTCGCCAAGCGAACCTGAAGCGATCGCCCGCGCCGCCGCAATGACCTCTTCGCCGCCAAGGCTTGCCGCCATATCAGCAAGCGAGATGTCAGGCGCTCCGTCCGGCCGCTGTTCGGCTGCTGCTGCAAAGGTTGAAAATGCCAGCCGCCGCCGCGCTGCCTGGCCGCGTGGCAGCAAAAGCCCGTCCTCGGCAATCCGGATACCACCATTGACAGCCCAATCATCGATGGTTTCAACCGCCAGATCGCGCGCAAACACCGCCCATGGATTGCGCTCGGCCCAGTGGATGTAGAAGGCGCCCGCATCGAAACGTGCCCCTAGCAACTCATCGGTAAAGGCTCGCCCGCCGATGCGATCACGCGCTTCAATCACGTCAAAACTGATGCCGGCAACCATAAGCGCCTTCGCCGCCGCCAGCCCTGCCGCACCGGCCCCGATGATCGCCACATGTGGCGTCGCGGCGCGGGCTCGTCGCAGAACAAGCGGCGCGGCGAGCATGCCAGACAGGGCGGAGCGGCGCGACAGGGACAATAAGCTGGAGGATGCGTGTTTCACGCTTCCCCTTCTGCCTCGTCTTTGCGGCGTTTGCGCGACAACATGTTGATGACCCCGCGCAACGTCCTCACGTCGTGCTCCGTCAGCGCGCGCCGATGCAGGATGTTGCGCAGATTGCGGCTCATGACGATTTTTTTCTCCGCTGTGCCGAAAAATCCAGCCTCATCCAGCTCACGCTCCAGATGGTCGACAAGCCCCGCCAGCGCCTCGCGGGTGGCAGGCCCGGCGCCAAGTTCGGTCGCAAACGGCAGCCGTTCCCCCTCCGCCTGGCTGGTGAACCATTCATAGCCAACCAGTAGCACGGCCTGCGCCAGATTGAGCGAGGCAAAAGCCGGGTTGACCGGCAGCGTCAGCACTTCGTCGGCCAGTGCCACGTCATCGCTGGAGAGGCCCGCCCGCTCCGGCCCGAAGACAATCGCTGCCCGCTGGCCGCCCTCAATACGCCCGCGCAGGGCGCGCGCCGCCGCGCGTGGACCAACGACAATCTTCGCCTGCGCCCGCTCGCGCGCGCTGGTGGCGTAGACAAAATGCGTGTCCGCTATCGCCTCCGCGAGCGTGGCGAAGACCACCGCCCCGTTGATGATATCAAGCGCGCCCGAAGCGGCAGCTTCGGCCTTTTCACTCGGCCAGCCATCGCGCGGGCGCACCAATCGCAACTCGCTCAAACCCATATTGGCCATGGCGCGCGCGACCATGCCGATATTCTCGCCAAGCTGGGGATCAACCAGAACAATGACCGGAGACGGCGCCGTCCTCATCGCGCCGCTTTCCGATCATACAACGTCCAGCCAGCATTGCTGCGATCAGGCGGAACGCAGCGGCGGCAGCGTGAAGAACTCGTTGATGACATGAAAGATGCGATGGCGATTGATCCCGAGCAAAGCCACGTGCGCCAGCCCGCGCACCATATGGAATTGTTTGTCATAACTGGGAAGCTTCGAAAAATACTCATAAAGTTCCGCTTCAGTGGAATTTCCATCATGTTCGGCACGCGTCATGCATACCGGGCACTTGACTGTTTCGGGTTCGTTCATCGGCAGATGAAGCGCCATGTCGAGATAGATACCGCTGGGTGCCGTGTCGCCGAGCTTGAGTTCATGCTCGGCCAGCGCATCAGCCACCGCCGGTACAAAGGTGGAGGGGTCGTCACGGGTGAAAATACCCCGGAAGGTGGCAAGCGACAGCTTGCGGACTGGATTTGCCCGCAGTTCTTCGGCGCGGCCCCGGCGCCTCGCAATCTCGGGCGCCTCCTTGCCGTGATAGGTGAAGGCGTCAAGCACGACACGGTCGACCCGGTCGGGGTGCCTGGAGGCAAACAAGGCCGCCCGCAACGCACCCGATGACTGGGCATACACCATGGGTGACTTTACTCCAGTAAGTCTCTCGATCATCCGAAATGCGATCAGAAGATCGTCGGCCCCTGATTCGATGCCGATGAACTTGAGCGGGCGTGTCGAGCGTCCATACCCCTCATGGTCCATCGCCCATACGTCGAAACCGCGGCTAGCCAGAAAATCCATCAACGAATAATCGGCCAGCCCCGGCACCTGCAGATCAAACCCACCACGGCCCGAAAACGTCGAGCCATGAACGAGTACGACGACGGGCTGGGAAGCCGCCGCCGGCTGCTGACGCTTGCGGTAGATATAAAGCTTGCTCTCGCCTTTCTGCGCCCAGTGATCCTCGCTGACTATGGTTGGCGTCGCCTGCGCCTGGACGGCCGACGTTGCGCCCAGCGCACCCAGCGCCACCGTGCCAGCGATGAAGCCACGGCGATTCGCTCCCTCGCGGCTGGAATTCGAGCTTGTCGACTTTGTCGTTAATTCGCTCATGGCACGCTCCTCCGGCCGCTTGCGGCCATTATCGTTTTATCCGCCTATTTGACCCCAATTTCCCACCAGATGAAAGTGCCTTGCAGAAGGTTGAGTATTCAAACCAAGCTTGGCTTTGTCACCGGCTCGGCAAATGCTATAGCCACCGGCGTCATGGCGCGGCGTGGCAAGAGGCCACCGGGCACAGAAGGATGGGGATTAAATGATGAACAAGATCAAGGTCGCAAACCCGGTCGTCGAGCTCGACGGCGATGAAATGACCCGGATCATCTGGCAGTACATCAAGGATAAGCTGATCCACCCCTACCTCGATATCAATCTCGAATATTACGATTTAAGCGTGGAGATGCGCGACAAGACCAAGGATCAGATCACCATCGATGCGGCAAACGCCATTAAAAAGCATGGCGCCGGTGTCAAATGCGCCACCATCACGCCCGATGAAGCACGGGTGAAGGAATTCAACCTGCATGAGATGTGGAAGTCGCCGAACGGCACCATCCGCAACATCCTCGGCGGCGTCATTTTCCGCGAGCCCATCATCTGCAAGAACGTGCCGCGCCTTGTGCCGGGCTGGACGCAACCCATCGTCGTCGGCCGTCACGCCTACGGCGACCAGTACCGCGCCACCGACTTCAAGGTGCCCGGCAAGGGGCGCCTCACCATCAAGTTCGAAGGTGATGACGGTCAGGTGATCGAGAAGGAAGTGTTCAAATTCCCCGGCGCCGGCGTTGCCATGTCGATGTATAATCTCGACGATTCAATTCGCGATTTCGCCCGCGCTTCGCTGAATTACGGGCTTTCCCGCAAATATCCGGTCTATCTGTCGACCAAGAACACGATTCTGAAGGCCTATGACGGCCGCTTCAAGGATATTTTCCAGGAGGTGTTTGACGCTGAGTTCGCCAGCCAGTTCAAGGCTCTTGGCATCAGCTATGAACATCGCCTGATCGACGACATGGTGGCATCCGCCCTCAAATGGTCGGGCGGTTATGTCTGGGCGTGCAAGAACTATGATGGCGATGTGCAGTCCGATATCGTCGCCCAGGGCTTCGGCTCGCTAGGCCTCATGACGTCCGTCCTGACCACGCCCGATGGCAGGATCGTCGAGGCGGAGGCCGCCCACGGCACTGTCACCCGCCATTTCCGCGAATATCAGAAGGGCAAGGAAACCTCGACGAATTCGATCGCCTCGATTTTTGCCTGGACGCGCGGCCTGTCGCATCGTGCCAAGCTCGATGGTAACGGCGAGTTGAGCAAATTTGCTTTGACGCTGGAGAAGGTGTGCGTCGACACTGTGGAGGCAGGCTTCATGACGAAGGATCTGGCGCTGCTCGTTGGCGATGATCAGAAATGGCTGTCGACCACCGGCTTCCTCGACAAGATCGACCAGAACCTCAAGGCAGCGATGGCCTAGCAACGCAACGTCGTCGCAGCGGAGATCCAAGTGAGCGACAAAGCCTTTTGCACGCCAGCTGCGTCTCCATCAGCGCCAGACAAAAATGGCGCCGATGACCATCTGCCCGAGACGATCGCCGTTGCCGGCGCCATTCGTCTGGCGCGTCTGCACGCACAAGGGGCGCAGATCTACCAATGTGCCGCTGACGCCAATGGCAATCTGCAATGGGTGTTGCGCGAACCGATCGCCGCCCTTTTTGACGAAGCAGGCAACACGGTCGGGCGCCATTATGGAGGCCCGCGCTGGGAACTTGACGATGGCAGCCTGCTTGTCGGTAAGGCCGTTGCGCGTGAACCGGCCCCGCATGCTCAAGATATTCCACTGGTCAAGCTGGAAGCCAAAGCCGAACGCCCGACCGGCGCCCTGGCAAGTGCAACGTTCATCCAGCGAATTGCCACCCGGGGCGGTCAACCCACACAACCATGCCAGCGGGCAGGCGACCTGCTCAGCGTCGCCTATGCGGCGGATTACGTCTTTCTCGCCTATCCCTGACCGGCTTTGTCATCGGGCGCTCCGCGACGCTCGGTGATGCCGCGCGCCTCAGCTACAATTTTTATTTTTTGCGCGATATCAGGATGCTGCGACATGATGTGATGAAAATCATGCGCATCAAGCACGAGCAGGCTGGTGCGCTCGCGGGCTCTGACGGTTGCCGAGCGGTTGGCGCGGATCAGCAGCGCCATCTCGCCGAAGAACTGCCCCGTTCCGAGCGCCACCGGTCCTTGAGGCAATTCGACGACGACCTCGCCCTGGGCGATGAAATACATGGAATGAGCCGGCTCTCCCATGCGCACGATGGCATCCCCGGCATTGGCGGTCTGCGCGTGCAGCACGCTGATGATTTCGCTGATCGCGGGCGCGTCAAGGCCGGCAAACAACGGAACCCGCGCGATCATTGACCAGGTGACAATAAATTCACGCCGATGGATCTCGCGCTCGAAGGCCGAGGCAACGATACCAACCGGCAAGGCCACCATCACCAGGCCGATAATGGCGGTGATGGACGTGACGAACTTGCCCAACGCCGTTACCGGATAGACATCGCCATAACCAATCGTCGTCAGCGTGATAACCGCCCAGTACATGGCGTCAGGAATGGAACCGAATTTGTCGGGCTGCTCCTCGCCCTCGATGGCGTGCATGAGCGAGGCTGCCATCAGCACCGCGCCCAGCAGGATAATGAGTGAGGCGAGGAGAGCGCGGCGCTCCGACCACACCGCATCCGCAAGGCTCGACAGGCCAGGAGAATAACGCGCCAGCTTGAAGAAGCGCACAAGCCGGAAGATCAGCGCGGCACGCAGGTTGAGTGGGAAAAGCAGAGCGACCAACGTCGGCAGGATGGCCAGGAGGTCAACGATGGCCGCTGGTTGCAGCGCATAGGTCAGCCGCGCGCGCGCTGGCGGGAGATCCTTGAACAAGGGATGCTCGACCGCCACCCACAACCGCAAGACATATTCGGCAAAGAAAACGAAGGCCGTGACGTATTCGATCGCCTCAAACAGCAGCCGGTGCGCCGCACCAAAGCGCGGCACTGATTCACCAATCGCCGCTGCAATGTTGATCAGCACCGCAG
>JAKFVK010000067.1 GCA_021732205.1 Hyphomicrobiales bacterium
TTGTTCGCGGCAAGGCAACGGCGCCAGAGGTGCTCGTCACCGCCATGAACATCGGCAAGCGTATCGGCAAGGTGCCGGTGACGGTCGGGGTATGTTACGGGTTTGTCGGAAACCGCATGTTGCATGCGCGCGGCAGCGAGGTTGAACGGTTGCTTCTGGAGGGCGCCAGCCCGCGCGATATCGATGCGGCCGCCACCCGTTTCGGCTTTGCCATGGGACCTTGCGCAGTAGGGGATCTTGCCGGGCTTGATGTCGGCTGGCGCATCCGAAAGGAGCGCGGCACAAAATCCCCCGTCGCCGACGCCATCTGCGAGATGGGCCGCTTCGGGCAGAAGACCAACCGAGGCTATTTCATCTATGAGCCGGGCTCGCGGCTTCCCGTTCCTGACCCTGAAGTCGACGCGCTGACAGAAAAACTTGCAAGCAGTCTGGGCATGGCGCGGCGCAGTATCCCTATCGAGGAAATCCAGGAGCGTCTGCTCTATCCTTTGATCAACGAGGGTGCGCGTATTCTGGAAGAAGGAATTGCCGCGCGGGCGAGCGATATCGATCTCATCTGGATCAATGGCTATGGTTTTCCGCTATGGCGCGGCGGGCCGCTCTTTTATGCCGATACGGTGGGGCTTGGTGTGATCGCCGAGCGGCTCGACCACTACGCCAGCTTGAGCGGCGACAAGCGGCTGAAGCCGACAACGCTGCTGCGATCACTTGCGATTGCCGGCAAGGGTTTCGGCGATATTGCCGCTGCTGCGAAAGCCTGAGTGCCATGGCGTCCCGGTGCTGGGAGCGCTTTTATCCACCGGGCATCACAGCCGACTTCGTGCCGCCGCGCGAGACGCGTGTCAGTCCGCTCGATACCGGGCGCGGGCTGGTGTTTCGCAGCGACTTGCCAAAGACGTCTGTTGGTAAATACTCGCGCAAGATGCTGCGCGATCAGGACGCCGCGAACGGGATGGAATAAGGCCATGGACCTGCAATTCACCGCCGAAGAAGAGGATTTCCGCCAGGAGGTGCGCGCCTTCATCAAGGATCATCTTCCCGAGCGCATCCGGCGGCACCTGATCGAAGGGCGCAGTGCCTCGAAGGATGACATCGTCGAGTGGACGCGCATCCTCTACAAAAAAGGCTGGTCAACACCACGCTGGCCGGTGGAGCTTGGCGGCACGGGGTGGAGCGCGATCAAGCAATATATTTTTCTTGAGGAAGGGTTGGCCGCGCCAGCGCCCGAGCTTCTGCCTTTCGGCGTGTCGATGGTTGGCCCCGTCATCTACACCTTTGGCAACGCGGCGCAGAAGGCGCGTTATCTGCCGCCCATCGCCAATCTCGATGAATGGTGGTGCCAGGGCTTTTCCGAACCTGGTGCCGGCTCTGATCTGGCTGCGGTAGCGACCCGCGCGGTGCGCCAGGGCGATCACTACGTGGTCAACGGGCAGAAGACATGGACGACCTACGCCCAGCATGCCGACTGGATCTTTTGCCTGTGCCGCACCGACACGGGCGCGAAGAAGCAGGAGGGCATTTCCTTCCTGCTCATCGATATGAAATCGCCCGGCATTGCGGTCCGCCCGATCCAGACGATCGATGGCGGGCATGAAATCAACGAGGTATTTTTCGACGAGGTCAAGGTACCGGTCGACAATCGCGTCGGCGAGGAGAACAAGGGCTGGGATTATGCCAAATTCCTGCTGTCGAATGAGCGTGTGGGGATTGCCCGCGTCGGCACGTCGAAGGCGCGCCTGCGCCGTCTGCGCGAACTGGCGGCCATCGCTGGACCTGATGGGCGCAGGGCAATTGATCGACCGCGCTTCCGCGACCGGCTGATCGAAACGGAAATTGCCCTCAAGGCCCTGGAGATCACGCAATTGCGGGTCTTGTCGGATGAGGCCGCCGGGAAATTCAAAGGCCGCCCCAACCCTGCCTCGTCGGTCCTGAAAATTCGTGGATCGGAACTTCAGCAGGCCACCAGCGAATTGCTGCTGGACATCGTTGGCCCCTACGCCCTGCCAGCGCAGCAAAGCACGGACGGGCGCAACGAACCGCCGGTTGGTCCTGACTGGGCGGATGCGGTGGCGCCGCTCTATTTCAATCTGCGCAAGGTATCGATCTATGGCGGCTCGAACGAAATCCAGCGCAACATCATCGCCAAAGCCATTCTCGGATTGTGAGCGCGCATGAATTTCGATCTCAACGACGAACAGCGGCTGCTGGCTGAAAGCGTCAGCCGGCTGATGATGGATCGCTATGATTTCAATCAGCGCAAGATTTACACCATGAGCGAGGAGGGCTTCAGCCCCGCCATGTGGCAGGCTTATGGTGAGCTTGGCCTGCTGGCGCTGCCCTTCAGCGAGGATGATGGCGGGATCGGTGGCGGGCCGGTCGAAATCATGATCGTCATGGAAGAGATCGGCCGGGCGCTGGCGCTGGAGCCCTATCTCCCCCACATCGTCATGAGTGCCAGCCTTCTGCGCCACGCCGCAAGCCCTGAGCAGCGGGCGCACCTGTTGCCCGGCATGATGGATGGTACGCGCCACATCGCGCCGGCGCTGGGGGAAATGACAGGAGGGTATGATCTTTCCCATGTCAGGACGACGGCGCGGGAAGAAGGTGCTGGCTTTCGCCTCGATGGCGCGAAAACGCTCGTGCTTCATGGCGGGTGCGCACATGCCTTCCTTGTCTCGGCGCGTCTTCAGGGCCGGCCGGAAGACCAGCAGGGAATCGGGCTGTTTGTTGTCGAGGCAGATGACAAGGGCGTCAGCTATCGTCCCTACCGCACGCAAGATGGGCAGAGCGCGGCGGAGCTGATGCTGGCCGACGTTCGTGTGGCAAAAGACATGATGCTTGCCTGTGGCAGTGATGCTGCGCCCGCCATTGCCCGCATGGCGGATGAAGCCATCGCGGCGATCGCGGCTGAAGCGGTCGGCGCCATCGACAGCCTGGTGAAGGGGACGGTTGACTACCTCAAGGTACGCAAACAGTTTGGTCAGGTGATTGGCAATTTCCAGGCGTTGCAGCATCGGGCGGCCGATATGGTGGTCGAGCTTGAACAGGCGCGCTCGATGGCGCTTTATGCCACGATGATGTCGCGCCATGAGGATGCGATTGCGCGCGCGGCGGCGATGTCGTCCGCGAAAGTCCAGATCAATCGCTCGGCCCGCCTGATCGCGCAAGCGTGCGTGCAGCTTCATGGCGGCATCGGCATGACCATGGAACACCCGGCCGGTCACTACATGAAGCGGCTGACAATGATCGAGAAGACGCTTGGTGACAGCGATTTCCACATGGATCGGCTGGCGAGCGCGGCAAAATAATAGTAGCGGCGTGCGCCTAAATTCGCGGCGCTCCTTGCAACGTTGTTGTGCTTGCCAGCCGGCGCTGCCCGCCTCACAATAAGCATTCAAAGCACCGTGGGTGCGATGGGAGGGGAATGACAATGGATCGCCGGACATTTCTGAAAACAGCCGCAGGCAGCGGGACAATCGCGGCCGCACCCGGTCTCTTCGCACCTGCGCTGGCGCAGGGCACCGCCAAGGTCCTGCGGTTCGTACCGCAGGCCAACCTTGCCAATTTCGACCCGATCTGGGGCACCACCTATGTCGTGCGCAACGCCGCAGCACTCGTTTACGACACGCTCTACGGCGTCGATGCCAATCTCAAACCGCAGCGCCAGATGGTGGAAAGCGAAGAGACTTCCGCCGACGGGCTGATATGGACCTTCAAACTGCGCCCCGATCTCAAATTCCATGACGGCACGCCGGTGCTTGCCAAGGATGTGGTGATGAGCCTCACCCGCTGGTCGGCCCGCGACCCGATGGGGCTGATGCTGAAGGGCATCCAGAAAGAGCTGGTGGCGGTTGATGACCGCACCTTCCGCTGGGTGCTGTCGAAGCCTTATCCGAAAATGCTGCTGGCGCTCGGCAAGAACAACGCGCCGTGCACTTGGATCATGCCGGAGCGGATCGCCAAGACCGACCCGTTCCAGCAGATCAACGAATATGTCGGCTCAGGGCCGATGAAATTCGCCCGCAGCGAATGGGTGCCCGGCGCCAAGGCTGTCTTCGAGCGCTTTGCTGATTACGTGCCGCGTGCAGAACCGGCATCCTGGCTTGCCGGCGGCAAGAAGATGAATTTCGATCGCGTCGAATGGATCATCATTCCCGATGGCGCGACCGCTGCGGCGGCGCTGCAGAGCGGCGAGGTTGACTGGGTCGAGCAACCGTTGCCCGATCTTGTGCCCTTGCTGCGCAAGAACCCCAATGTCAACGTCGATATCGCTGACCCGCTGGGCAATATCGGGTCCTTCCGCATGAACCATCTTCATCCGCCCTTCAATGATGTGAAGGTGCGGCGCGCCGTTCTCATGGCGCTTGATCAGGAAGACTATATGCGCGCCGTCGTCGGCGATGACACCAGCCTGTGGAAGCGCCTGCCGGGCTTCTTTACGCCCGGCACCGAGCTTTATTCCGAGGAAGGGGGCGAGGTCCTCAAGGGGCCACGCAATCTGGAAGCGGCGAAAAAGCTGCTGGCTGAATCAGGCTATAAGGGCGAGCCGGTGACCTGCGTCGTGGCGCAGGATATCCCGATCACCAAGGCGCAGGGCGATGTGACGGCTGATCTTTTGAAAAAAATCGGCATGAATGTCGATTTCGTTGCCACCGATTGGGGCACGACGATAGCCCGTCGCGCCCAGAAGACCCCGCCCGGTCAAGGCGGATGGAATATGTTCCACACCTGGCATGCGGGCGCTGATTGCACCAATCCGGCTCCCTATACTGCCATCCGGGGCAGCGGCGAAAAAGCCTGGTTCGGCTGGCCAGATGTGCCGGCGATTGAAACCGAAGTAACCAACTGGTTTGAGGCGACATCGCTTGATCAGGAAAAGGCGGCGATCAGTCGCCTCAACAAGGCAGCCCTCGACAACGCCATCTTCGCGCCGACCGGCTTCTTCCTGGTCAATCAGGCGTGGCGCAAGAATGTCAGCGGCATCGTCAAGGGGCCGCTCCCCTTCCATTGGGGCGTCACCAAGAGCTGATCGCCGCGCAATCGCCGGAAAGGGCCAGGGCCGAGACCATGTTTGCCTACATTCTCAAGCGGCTGGTCTCCACCCTGCCCGTCATGGCGGTCGTCGGGCTGTTTGTCTTCAGCCTTCTCTACATTGCCCCCGGCGATCCGGCTGCAATCATTGCCGGGGATCAGGCAACGCCTGATGATATCGCCCGCATCCGTGCCGGGCTCGGGCTCGACCGCCCCTTTCTGGTGCGGTTTGCCGAATGGGCGGTCAACATCCTTTACGGCGATCTCGGCACGTCGATCTTCACCGGGCAGCCGGTCATCTATCTTATCAACCAGCGCATCGCGCCGACGCTGTCGCTGATGCTGGTGACGTTTGTTTTTGCTGTGACGGTGGCGGTTCCCATCGGCGTGCTGGCGGCATGGAAAGCCGGCACATGGATCGACCGTCTGGTCAGCACATTTGCCGTCCTCGGTTTTTCGGTGCCGAGTTTCGTGGTCGGCTACGTGCTTGCCTATATTTTTGCCCTGCAACTCAACTGGTTTCCGGTGCAGGGCTATACGCCCCTGTCGGAAGGTTTCGGCCCCTGGCTTGGCAATCTCGTTTTGCCGGCGATCACGCTTGGCTTTGTCTATATCGCACTGATTGCCCGTATCACGCGCGCCACCATGCTCGACGTGCTGCAGCAGGATTACATGCGCACCGCGCGCGCCAAGGGGCTCGGTAAAGGCGCCATCCTTTTTCTTCATGCGCTTAAAAATGCCTCGGTGCCGATTGTCACCGTCATCGGCATCGGCATCGCGCTGGTCATCGGCGGGGCGGTGGTGACCGAAAGTGTTTTTGCCATTCCCGGCCTTGGTCGCCTCACCATCGATGCGATTCTGCGCCGCGACTACCCGGTCATTCAGGGGCTCGTCCTGCTGTTTTCCTTCATTTACGTCCTGATCAACCTGGCCATCGATCTCATCTATACCGTTCTTGATCCGAGGATCCGCTATTGAGCGACATCGCCCCACGCTTTACCGCCGCAGAAATGCTGCCAGACATCCTGCCGCAGCGGGTACACCGCTCGCTCGTGTGGACGCTGGTGCGCCGCTATCCGACGATTGCGGTGGGCGGCGGATTGCTGCTGGCGATGCTGCTCATCGCCCTGTTGGCGCCGTTGATTGCCAGCGCCGATCCAACCGCGCTGGCGCCAGCAAAACGTGCCCGCCCGCCTTCGGCTGATTACTGGTTCGGCACTGACATGCTGGGGCGCGATATCTTTGCGCGCGTCATTTACGGGGCGCGCGTGTCGCTGACGGTCGGTTTCTGCGTTGCGCTTCTCGCCTCGCTCGCCGGCCTCATCATCGGTCTTGTCTCGGGCATGGTGCGCTGGTCGGATGCGATCATCATGCGTATCGTTGATGGCATGATGTCGATACCGCCCGTGCTGCTTGCCATCACGCTGATGGCGCTGACACGTGGCAGCATTCAAAACGTCATCATCGCCATCACGCTGGCGGAAATCCCGCGTGTGGCGCGCCTGGTGCGCGGCGTCGTTCTGACCTTGCGCGAGCAACCCTATGTCGAGGCGGCGATCACCACCGGCACCTCGATGCCGATGCTGATCTGGCGCCATATTCTGCCTAACACCCTGGCGCCGATGAGCGTGCAGGCAACCTATATCTGCGCCAGCGCCATGATCGTCGAAGCGATCCTCTCCTTCATCGGCGCCGGCGTGCCGCCGACCGTGCCTTCATGGGGAAATATCATGGCGGAAGGTCGCGCCCTGTGGCAGGTGAAGCCGTTCATGATCTTCTTTCCTGCCGTTTTTCTGTCGCTGACGGTGCTGGCAGTGAACCTGGTAGGCGATGGCATGCGCGATGCGCTCGATCCACGTCTTGCCAAGAGTATCTAGAGCGATGGCGCTTCTCGAAGTCGACAATCTGCAGGTGCATTTTGCCACCAGCGACGGCGTCAACCGGGCAGTCGACGGTCTCTCACTTTCCATTGAGGCGGGAGAAACCCTGGCAATTGTCGGCGAGAGCGGCTGCGGCAAATCGGTGACGGCCATGTCGATGCTGCGGCTCATTCCCACCCCGCCGGGGAAGCTTTCCGGCGCCATCCGCTTCGAGGGAAGCGATCTTCTTGCTCTTGGCGATGACGAGATGCAGGCAATCCGTGGCAATCGCATCTCGATGGTATTTCAGGAGCCGATGACCTCGCTCAATCCGGTACTGACGGTGGGCAGGCAGATCGGCGAGACGCTGCGGGTGCATCAGGGTCTGGATCGCGCGGCAGCGGAAGCCCGCGCCATCGACATGCTGAAGCTTGTCGGCATTCCAGCGCCCGAGCGGCGCATCCGCGAATACCCCCATCAGCTGTCAGGCGGCATGCGCCAGCGTGTGATGATCGCCATCGCTCTTGCCTGCAACCCCAAGCTTCTCATCGCCGATGAGCCAACCACCGCGCTTGACGTCACCATCCAGGCGCAGATCCTCGAACTGATGGCAGACCTCAAGCGCCGGGTAGGAGCAGCGATCCTGCTCATCACCCATGATCTGGGTGTGGTGGCACAGGTAGCCGACCGGGTGGTGGTGATGTATGCCGGGCGCAAGGTGGAAGAAGCCCCGGTGCGCGAATTGCTGCGCCAGCCGCGCCATCCCTATACGCGCGGATTGATGGGCGCGGTGCCTAAACTAGGCGCTTCGCTGCGTGGCAAAAACGAGCGGTTGACCGAAATCCCCGGCAGCGTGCCAAGCCTTAAATCGCGCATTGATGGCTGCATCTATGCCGGGCGATGCGCGCTGGCGAGCGATGTCTGCCGCAAGATCGCACCAGCCTTCGAAATCAAGGCTATCAACCATGGCGTTGCCTGCCACCATGCCGAGCGGACAGCAGAGGTCGCATGACACCGGTCCTGCTCGTTCAAAATCTCAAGAAGCATTTTCCGGTCGGCGGCGGCTTTCCCGGTATCAGAAAACGCGTCGTTTACGCGGTCGATGACGTCACCTTCAGCATCGCGCGTGGGGAAACGCTGTCGCTGGTTGGCGAAAGCGGTTGCGGCAAGTCAACCGTCGGCAAGGCGATCCTCAAACTTTTTCCGCTGACCGGCGGCGATGTCATCTTGAACGGCGAGCGCTTCGACACGCTGGAGGGCCGCGCGCTGCAGGAGAAGCGGCGCTTCATCCAGGTGGTATTTCAGGATCCCTTCTCAAGCCTCAACCCGCGCATGAAGGTCGGCGATATCATCGCCGAGCCGCTGCGCAATTTCAAACTCGCTGAGGACCGACAAACGCTCGACAAGCGGCTTGCCGAGATCATTGAAAAAGTGGGCTTGCCGCGTGACGCTGCCGGGCGCTTTCCGCATGAGTTTTCCGGCGGGCAGCGCCAGCGCATCGGCATCGCCCGCGCGCTTGCCGCGAGCCCCGACCTTATCATCTGCGACGAGGCGGTCTCCGCCCTCGACGTCTCGGTCAAGGCCCAGATCGTCAATCTCCTGCAGGATCTCCAGCGTGAGCTTGGCCTGACGCTTCTCTTCATCAGTCATGATCTGGCAATCGTCGAGCACATGACCCACCACGTGGCCGTCATGTATCTCGGGCGCATCGTCGAGATGGGGCCGCGCGAGGCTCTGTTTGCTGCGCCTCGCCATCCCTATACACAGGCGCTTCTTTCCGCCGTGCCCTCGCTCGATCCCGACAAGCGCGACGGACGCATCATCCTGTCAGGCGACGTACCAAGCCCGATATCGCCGCCATCGGGATGCCGTTTCCACACCCGCTGCCCGCAGACCTTTGCGCGTTGCCGGGTGGAAGAGCCGGCAACCCGACATGTCGGTCCTGATCATGTCGCGGCCTGCCATCTCAATGATCAGGCACCACACCTGCCGGGCGCACAGACGTGAGCCGTATCCTCTCCATAGCTGCCGCCCAGCTGGGGCCCATCCAGCGCGCTGACAGCCGCGCGGCGGTGGTGGCGCGCATGATTGCGCTTCTGGAATCCGCTAAGGGCAATGGCTGCGATCTCGTGGTGTTTCCCGAGCTTTGCCTCACGACATTCTTTCCGCGCTGGTTCATGGAAGACCAAGCGGAGATCGACAGCTTCTTTGAGCGCGAGATGCCCTCCAACGAGACGGCGCCACTGTTCACCTGCGCGCGCGAGCTTCAACTTGCCTTCTCCTTCGGCTTTGCCGAGCTGGCGCAGGAAGATGGCCGCACACGACGCTTCAACACGCAGATCCTGGTCGGCAAGGATGGCCGCATCCTCAGCACATACCGCAAGATCCACCTGCCCGGGCATGCCGAGCACGAGCCATGGCGCGCCTTCCAGCATCTGGAAAAGCGCTATTTCGAGGTGGGCGATCTCTCATGGCCGGTGGTGCGCGCGAGCTGTCTTCATGACGGCCTCTTCGGCCAGATGATCTGCAATGACCGGCGCTGGCCGGAAAGCTACCGCGTCATGGGGTTGCAGGGCGTCGAGATGATCCTGCTTGGCTACAACACTCCCGTTCATAATCCGCCCGCGCCCGAGCATGACCGTCTGGGCGATTTCCACAATCACCTCGTCATGCAGGCCGGCGCCTACCAGAACGCCTCCTGGGTGGTGGGCGTTGCCAAATGCGGGCTTGAGGAAGGCTGCGAGATGATCGGCGGCTCATGCATCATCGCACCCACCGGCGAGATCGTGGCGCAGGCCGTGACCCGCGAGGATGAGCTGGTGGTGGCGCGCTGCGATCTTGATCTTGGCCACAGCTACCGGAATTCCACCTTCAATTTCGCCCGCCATCGCGAGCCGGAACAATACCGGATGATCGTCGAGCGCAAGGGCGCGATAACACCGCCATAAGCAAGAAGGGACATCCCATGCACGACCTTATCCTCAGCGGCGGACACGTCATCGACCCCAGCCAGAAGCATGACGGCGTGTGCGATGTGGCCTTCACCGGCGGCAAGGTCTCGGGCTTTGGCAAGAATCTCGGCCCGGCGAAAGAGACGCGCTCGATTGCCGGCTATATCGTCACCCCCGGCCTTATCGACATGCACACCCATGTCTATTGGGGCGGCACCTCGCTTGGTATTGACGCTGATGAATTCTGCCGCAGCTCCGGCGTTACCACGAGCGTTGATACCGGCAGCGCCGGGCCCGGAAACTTCATGGGCTTTCGCCGCCATGTGATCGAGACATCGCAGGCGCGCATTCTCGCCTATCTCCATGTGAGCCATGCCGGCATCTATGGCTTCGACCACCGGGTGATGGTGGGCGAGAGCCGGGAAATCCTCCATCTCAACCCCATTGATTGCGTGAAGGTGGCGGAGGAGAACCGCGATCTCATCGTTGGCATCAAGGTGCGCGTCGGGCTGCATTCATCGGGCACCAATGGCGAGGCGGCGCTTGACATCGCGCTGCAGGTGGCGGCTGAAACCGGCCTGCCGCTGATGGCCCATATCGATTATCCGCCGCCAAGCTATGAGCATGTGGTGAACCGCCTGCGCGGCGGCGATATCCTGACGCATGCCTTCCGCCCCTTTCCCAACGCGCCGTGTACCGCGCAAGGGACCGTGAAGCCCGAGGTCAAGGCTGCGCGCGCGCGCGGCGTGCTGTTTGACATCGGCCATGGCAAGGGCTCGTTTTCCTTCAAGACGACGCGCGCCATGCTGGCGAACGGCTTTATGCCCGATACCATCTCGTCAGACGTGCACACGCTGTGCATCAACGGGCCGGCCTATGATCAGGTAACCACTATGTCGAAATTTCTCTGCATGGGGGTGAGCCTTTACGAGGTGGTGAAGGCGTCAACACTCAATGCCGGGCTCGCTTTGCAGCGCACCGAATATGGATCGCTCAAAGTGGGCTCGCTGGGGGACGCCTCGATCCTCTCGGTGAAGCCGGGCACGTTCGACTATGAAGACGTGACGGGCGAGCACATGAGCGGCGACAAAAAGATCATCGCCGAAGGCGTGGTGCTGAAAGGCAAATGGTGGCACCCGAAAAGAAGCAGGAAGTTTGCGGCGGTGGGGTGAGGGTTCAGGCAGCGCCCGCGCGCACCTTGAACCGCACTGGGTTTGCCGGAGGGCTCAACTCCTGAGAAGGTGGAGCCATCATGAGCAAGACGACGAACAAGTTTTCCCCCGAAGTCCGCGAGCGTGCCGTCAGGCTGGTGCTCGACAATGAGCA
>JAKFVK010000089.1 GCA_021732205.1 Hyphomicrobiales bacterium
ACGCCCGCTATGTGTGGATGCGCCAGAAGCGCATTCAGGGCTCTCATTTCGCTCACCTGAAACAAGCCTCCGCCGCCAATGAATTTGTCGTGCGCCGCCTTGTCGATCCCTGCATGTCGGAAGTCGTTCCGTTCGAAAAAATTCCGGCAGCCCACATGAAGATGTGGAAGAACCAGCACGCGCCCGGCAACATGGCCGTCCTCGTCTGCTCTCCGCGGCCCGGCCTGCGCACCTTCGAGGATGTGCTGGAAGCGCACGCCGGCGCCTGAACGAACCTTGCGCCCGGCGCTGGCGACCGCTATGACCCCGCGCGCCTGAAACGCGTGCAGGAGATGAGCGATGGCCAATTTCAAACTGCTGCTTTTGCCCGGTGACGGCATCGGCCCCGAAGTGATGGGCCAGGCCGAGGCCATCGTCAGCTTTCTCGACAAACAGGGCATTGTCGGTTTTTCCGTTGAACGCGATCTGGTCGGCGGCGCTGCCTATGACGCGCACGGCGTGGCGATCAGCGATGCGGCGATGGACCGGGCGCAGGAGGCCGACGCGGTCCTCTTTGGCGCCGTCGGCGGGCCAAAATGGGACAAGGTGCCCTATCAGCACCGCCCGGAGGCCGGGCTTTTACGGCTGCGCAAGGATATGGGGCTTTTTGCCAATCTGCGCCCTGCCATCTGCTACCCCGCCCTTGCTGACGCCTCTTCGCTCAAAAAAGAGCTGGTCGAGGGGCTCGACATGATGATCGTGCGCGAACTGACGGGCGGCGTCTATTTCGGTGAGCCGAAGGAAATCGTCACGCTGGAAAATGGCGAGAAGCGCGGCGTTGATACGCAGGTCTACACCACCCATGAAATCGACCGCATTGCCCGTGTTGCCTTTGATCTGGCGCGCCTTCGCCGCAACAAGGTGTCATCGGCCGAAAAGCGTAACGTCATGAAAACCGGCGTTTTGTGGAACGAGGTGGTCACCGCCATCCATAAGCGCGATTATAGCGATGTGACACTCGAACATGTGCTGGCGGATAATTGCGCCATGCAGCTCGTGCGCACGCCAAAGCAGTTCGACGTGATCGTCTGCGACAACCTGTTTGGTGATATCCTGTCGGATGTGGCGGCCATGCTCACAGGCTCGCTCGGCATGCTGCCCTCGGCTTCACTTGGCGCAACGGACATCAACACCGGCAAGCGCAAGGCACTCTATGAGCCGGTTCATGGCTCGGCGCCTGATATCGCCGGGCAGAGCGCTGCCAACCCTCTGGCGATGATCGCCTCGCTTGCCATGGCGCTGCGCTATTCGTTTGGCGAGGGGAAACTGGCCGATGCGCTGGAAGCAGCCCTTGCCGATGTCCTGGCCACCGGCACCCGCACCCGCGATATCGCGGCACCTGGCACCAACGCCGTATCGACGAGCGACATGGGCAGCGCCGTGCTGAAAGCTTTCCAGAAACGGCTGTGAAGGAGCTAAACGCTTTTCCGCTCAAGGTAGAAAAAAACATGGGAGCGGCTGCGCTCCCCTTCACTATATCCTCTGGCGCGCAGCAGCGCGAAAACATCGCGCGTCCACATGGCGCTGCTGTCTTTCATCATCAGCACGCGGGGCAGAAGGGCTGCGGCTGCCGTCTCGACGAAAGACCACAAAACGAGTTCCTCCGAACCGCTGACATCCACCTTCATCACATCCGCGCCTTCAAACCCTTCCTCGATCAGAACCGCTTCGAGCTTGCGGCCACGCACCTTGACGCTTTCTCCCTGGCCGCGTCCGCCGATGCGCGACCCGCCGCGATCGCGCTGATCGATAAAAAGATCGACCTCCCCTTCCCGGTCCGCCAGCGCAATGCCAAGCGGGCGAATATCAAACCCCGGATGATTCTCTACGTTGAAGGCAAGTCTCTCACGGATGTCCGGCTGCGGCTCGATCGCCAGCACCCGCGCCCGGCCACCGGCGAGCTGCGCTGCCATCAGTGAAAAGAGCCCGACATTGGCGCCCAGGTCGATGAATGTGAACAGGCTTTTGCGGGCGACCGCCTCGCGTGCCAACCGCGCCAGCACCCTGCGCTCCAGCGGATGAAAAAGCTGCGGCGTGTAGAGCGCGGCCTTTTCACACGTATTACCGACAGGATAGAGCCGCAGCTTGAGATTGAAATGAGTGACGTCGACGCCCGCTTCGCCAAGCCTGGCCATCGCACGGCGCCGCAAGAGGATGGCGGTGCGCATGCCAAGCCAGTTTCCCGGCAGTCGTGACGTGATCGCCTGGATCAGGCGATGGGCACCGCGCGGGACGGACGAGCCAAACGGCCTTGTATCGACATAAAGATGCATTATCGCCCTGTACGCGGCGGTACCGGCGTTTCCGGCACCGGGGTCAGCGGCCCTTTGCCCTCTTTCCACGAAATGAGGTTATCGACCACCAGCATGCCCATCGCATCGCGCGTATAGGTGGTCGCAGAACCTACATGCGGGGCAAGGGCCACATTATCAAGCGCCATCAGCTCGGCTGGAACCTTCGGCTCGAACTCGAAGACATCGAGGCCCGCTGAGCCAAGCTTGCCTGTCTTCAGGCAATCAATGAGGGCTGTTTCTTCGACAACCGGGCCGCGCGCCACATTGACGAGGCACCCTTGTGGCCCAAGCGCCTCGATCACGGCACGGCTGACCAGATGATGGGTGGCCGCACCGCCCGGTGTGATCACGATGAGCACGTCGCTGTCAGCCGCCATTTCCGTCAGATTTCCATAGTAACGGAACGGCAGGCCGGCTTTGGCTGAGCGCGCATGGTAGGAAATGCTGGCGATGTTGAAGCCCGAAAGGCGCTTGGCAATCGTCTGGCCGATACGCCCGAAGCCAAGAATGCCGACCCGTTTGCCGATCAGCGTGCCGGTGAGGGGAAAATTACCACCGGGCCATTTGCCGGCGCGCACAAAGGCGTCAGCCTGCGGCATGCGGCGAATGGCACCAAGCAGCAGGGCGATTGTCGTGTCGGCCACCTCGTCATTGAGCACATCAGGCGTATTGGTGACAACGATACCGCGCTTGGCGCAGGCAGCCGTATCGACGCTATCGTAACCGACGCCGAAATTGCCGACGATCTCCAGCTTGGGCAGCTGATCCATCAGATCGGCCTTGCACGGCGCCCCGCCCGACGCGACGACAAAACGACATAGCGCACCAAGCCTCGAGACAAGCGCCGCCGGATCATCCGCCAGCCACATCTCATGGACGCTGAAGGCATGCCCGAGCGCCTCGCGCGCCTTCTGGGGCAGTGGTTTCAACAGCAGACAATCGGGCTTCATCAGCACTCTCCTCGTTCCTGTGGTGAACTTAGCCGCTTTACGCTGCGAAACGAAATGCTTGATTTCGTTGACAGGCATGAGATGCTGCTGCCTGAGTATGCATTCGCCCGCAAGAGGCGATGGTCGTTTTGGGGCTGATCCACAACGAACCAGCAGATATGCTCGGGGGAGGACAGTATGGCGTCGGTGGATATCCTCAGCGTACGCAAGGCATTCGGCGCCACACAGATTCTGCACGGTGTGTCGGTGCCGATCGCCGATGGCGAATTCGTCGTGCTTGTTGGTCCATCAGGCTGCGGCAAATCGACATTACTGCGCATGATTGCCGGCCTTGAGAACATATCCGCTGGCGAAATACGCATTGGCGAGCGTGTGGTCAACTCACTGCCGCCCAAAGCGCGCGACGTGGCGATGGTGTTCCAGAACTACGCGCTTTACCCGCACATGACGGTCGCCGCGAATATGGGTTTCTCGTTGAAGCTGCGTGGCACCGACAATAGCGAAATCGCGGCGCGCGTCGACAAGGCCGCCGGCATTCTTGGCCTCACCCCGCTTCTCGAGCGCTATCCCCGCCAGCTCTCCGGCGGCCAGCGCCAGCGCGTCGCCATGGGCCGTGCCATTGTCCGCGATCCGCAGGTCTTCCTCTTCGACGAGCCCTTGTCCAATCTCGATGCCAAGCTGCGCGTCGCCATGCGCACCGAGATCAAGGAGCTGCATCAACGGCTGAAGACAACCACCGTTTACGTCACCCACGATCAGATCGAGGCCATGACCATGGCCGACAAGATCGTCGTCATGCATGACGGACGCGTCGAGCAGATGGGGGCGCCACTGGCGCTTTACGACCGCCCGGACAATCTCTTCGTTGCCGGCTTCATCGGCTCGCCCGCCATGAATTTCATCAAGGGAACGCTCGTCATCAACGGCCAGCCGACCTTCAAATCGGATGGCGGCGCCACCATCAAGCTTGACAAGGCAGGCGCAGCCGATGGCGCGCGTGTCATTCTTGGCGTCCGCCCTGAGCATCTGGCTGTAACATCTGACGGGATTGACGCCACCGTTCTGGTGGTTGAGCCGACAGGCTCGGAAATCCTCGCCGTCGTCAAGATGGGCGACCAGGAAATGCAATGCCTGTTTCGCGAAAGACTGGCGCTTACGCCCGGCCAGACCATCCGCATCGCGCCCCAGCCCGGCATGACGCATCTTTTCGATGAGGCGAGCGGCAAGCGGATCGCCTGAAACACGTTTATTGAACCTCATTTATCAAAGAGCAGCCGGACAAACCGGTATTATTCAACGGAGGAAACGATGACGTTTAACGGATTAACCCGCCGCTCGGTTCTCGCAGGTGGCGCTGCAATGGCTGCTGGCGGCAGCGATCTTCTCGGCTTTGCCAAAGCCTGGGCCCAGGCTTCACCCTTCAAGCCGGAAGCTGGCGCCAAGCTCAGCCTGCTGCGCTGGAAACGTTTCGTGGCGGCAGAAGACGACGCCTTCGTCGCTACGCTCGATGCCTTTACCAAGGCAACCGGCGTGACGGTGACGGTATCAAATGAATCCTATGAGGATGTCCAACCCAAGGCCTCGGTCGCCGCCAATACCGGACAGGGACCTGACATCATCTGGGGCCTGCATTCTCTCGCCCATCTTTTCCCTGAAAAGCTCGTCGACATTTCCGACCTTTGCGACTACCTCGGCAAGAAGTATGGCGGCTGGGTCCCTCTTGCTGAAGCCTATGGCAAGAGCAACGGCAAATGGATCTGCATTCCCATCGGCACCAGCGGTGCCATGATCAATTACCGCAAATCTTCCGTTGAAAAAGCCGGTTTCAAGGAATTTCCACCCGACACCGCTGGTTTCCTTGAACTCTGCAAGGCCCTGAAAGCCAATGGCACACCGGCGGGCTTTGCGTTCGGGCACGCCTCGGGCGATGCCAACAGCTTCGTCCATTGGTTGCTGTGGTCACATGGCGGCTACCTTGTCGACAAGAACGACAAGGTCATCATCAATTCGCCGGAAACCGTGAAGGCGCTTGAATATGCCAAGGCCCTTTACGACAGTTTCATCCCCGGCACCGTGTCGTGGAATGACGCGTCAAACAACAAGGCTTTCCTTGCCGGCGAGCTGCATCTGACCGCCAACGGCATCTCCATTTACGTTGCCGCCAAGAACGACAAGAAGGATTTCGCCGACGACATCCATCATGGCTACTATCCGGTAGGCCCGGTCGGCAAGCCGCAGGAACTGCATCTGGTCTATCCGGCGATGGTGTTCAAATATTCGAAAGCACCAAATGCCGCCAAGGCGCTGCTGGCATTCATGCTGGAAGCCGATCAGTACAGCAAATGGCTGAACGGAGCGCAGGGATATCTCACCCACCTGCTGAACTTCTACGACAACGACAAGGTGTGGACGGATGACCCGAAGCGGGCCGTCTTCAGCCAGGCCTCCAAACGCTCGCTGCCGGCAAGCGGCCTGGGCCATGTCGGCGAGGCGGCCGCATCCTCGCTTGCCGACTTCATCGTCGTTGACATGTTTGCCAATTACGTGTCGGGGCGCGAGGACATCAAGGGCGCCATCGCCTCAACCGAACGTCTGGCAAAACGCATCTATCGCTGAACGATCACGCTCGCCGGGCAGCTCCACAGGCTGTCCGGCAGCGATACTGTCCGCAGCCGTGCCTCCGTCCTGGGGCACCACGATGACGGGAATCACGATGAGCGAGCAGGCATTACCGATGGCCCGGCAACGATTGGCTATCGCCGAACCGACAGCCTGGGAACGGCTGGTCACCAACCGCAACTGGCTCGGCTTCTGGTTCATGATGCCGGCCGCTGCCATCCTCATTCTGTTTCTGGCCTACCCGCTCTTCCTCGGTGTCTGGTTGAGCTTCACCGATACGCGCATCGGTCGCGACGGCGTGTTTATCGGTCTTGAGAATTATGAATGGCTGTCGGAAGATTCGATTTTCCTGCAATCGATCTTCAACACCGTGCTTTATACGGCGGTCGCCAGCATCGTGAAATTTGCCCTCGGTCTTTATCTGGCGCTGCTGCTCAACGAGCGCGTGCCCTTCAAGGCCATCGTTCGTTCCATCGTCCTCATTCCCTTTATCGTGCCCACCGTTCTGTCGGCTCTCGCCTTCTGGTGGATCTACGACACCCAGTTCTCGATCATCTCATGGTCGCTGAAGCAGCTGGGCCTTTTGGATACGAACATCGATTTCCTCGGCAACCCCTTCAACGCCCGCGTCTCCGTCATCATCGCCAATATCTGGCGCGGTGTGCCCTTCGTGGCGATCACCCTTCTCGCCGGCCTGCAGACCGTCTCACCCTCGCTTTACGAAGCAGCAACCCTTGACGGCGCGACGCGCTGGCAGATTTTCCGCTATATCACCTATCCTCTCCTCACCCCGATCATCGCCGTGGTGATGACCTTCTCCGTCCTCTTCACCTTCACCGACTTCCAGCTCATCTGGGTCCTCACCCGTGGCGGCCCGGTGAACGCCACCCATCTCATGGCGACCCTCAGCTATCAGCGCGCCATTCTCGGCGGCAGGCTCGGCGAGGGCGCGGCGATCGCCACGGCGATGATCCCCTTCCTTATCCTCGCAATCATGGTGTCGTTCTACGGATTGCAGAAGCGCAAATGGCAGCAAGGCGAAAACAATGACTGACACCAGCCTCAAAGCCGTGAATAACGACGATCATTCAGTCGGCATGGATTATCTGGAAAAGCTGTCGAGCCGGCTGGTGACGCTTTATCTCCCGCTTGGCATCATCATGGTGTCGCTGCTCTTCCCGTTTTACTGGATGGCGCTGACGGCGATCAAACCTGACGACCAACTCCTCGATTTCGCGCGGGTCAATCCGTTCTGGACAACGGCACCAACCTTCAAGCACATCTACAAACTGCTCTTTGAATCGCAATATCCGCTATGGCTGTGGAACACGATGTACGTCGCCGTGTGCGCCACCATGCTGTCGATCATTGCCAGCGTCATGGCCGCCTACTCCATCGTCCGCCTGCGCTACAAGGGCGCGCAACTTGTCGGCATGCTGATCTTCCTTGCCTATCTTGTGCCGCCATCGATCCTCTTCATTCCTCTGGCCTCTGTCATCTACTCCTACGGCCTGTTTGATTCGCCCCTTGCCCTCATTCTCGTCTACCCCACCATCCTCATTCCCTTCTCGACCTGGCTGCTGATGGGTTATTTCAAATCCATCCCCTACGAGCTTGAGGAATGCGCCCTCATCGACGGCGCCACCCGCTGGCAGATCCTTACCCGCATCGTCCTGCCGCTCGCCATTCCCGGCCTCATCTCGGCCTTCATCTTCTCCTTCACCTTGTGCTGGAACGAGTTCATCTACGCGCTCACCTTCCTGTCCTCGAACGAGAACAAGACGATCCCGGTCGCCATCGTCAACGAGTTCGTCGATGGCGACATCTATCGCTGGGGGTCATTGATGGCGGGCGCCCTCATGGGTTCGTTGCCGCTAGTCATTCTCTATGCCTTCTTCGTCGAGCACTACGTATCGGCGATGACAGGCGCGGTGAAGGAATAGCGCTCCATGTCGGTCGCCTTCATCGGTCTTGGCGCCATGGGTCTGCCCATGGCAAAGCGCCTGTTGGATGCAGGCTTTGACGTTCACGGCTGCGATATTGCTCCAGGACCATTGGAGGCACTGAGAAGAGCCGGCGGACAGGCAAGCACCAACCCGACCGAGGCGGTGCGTGGCGCCAGCGCCGTCTTTGTTATGACGGCTACCGGCGCACAGGCCCAAACCGTCCTTTTCGGCGCCGAGAAGGCTGCTTCTGCCGCCACCAGGGGCGCCATCTTCATCCTGCAATGCACGCAAAGCGCGGCCATGGCGCGCGATCTTGGCGGGCGCCTTGAAGCCTTGGGCCACCACGTCCTTGATGCTCCCGTCTCAGGTGGCGCTGTCGGCGCCGAGGCTGGCGCGCTGACAGTGATGGCGTCGGGCAGCGAGGCAGCCTTTGCCGCCGCCGCTCCGTTTCTAAAACCTCTCGCCAGAACCGTTTATGATATCGGTCGCGAGCTTGGCCTTGGCTCGACCGTCAAGACGATCAACCAATTGCTGGCTGGCGTGCACATCGCTGTGGGCGCCGAAGCCATGGCGCTTGGCGCCAAGGCCGGCATCGAGTCGAAACTCCTTCTCGACATTCTCATGTCGGGGGCGGCAGGCAGCTGGATGCTGGGCAATCGTGGTCCGCGCATGCTGGAATACGAACCGGCCGTCACCTCGGCGGTCGATATTTTCGTCAAGGATCTCGGCCTTGTCGATGATCTTGCCCGTGGCCTGCGCCAACCAGCCCCCATCGCCATGACAGCCCTGCAGCAATTCATCGCCGCCTCCGCCATGGGTGACGGGCGCCAGGACGACAGTCAGGTGGTTCGCCTCTATGAAGTGACCGGCGCTACACAGGTGCGCGGCAAGGGAAAAACACCATGAGCAAGGAACGTATCGGCTTTATCGGCGCCGGCCTCATGGGCCATGGCATGGCAAAGAACCTCGTCGAGAAGGGGTTTCCGCTCACCGTGCTGGCGCACCGCAACCGCGCGCCCATCGATGATCTCGTCAGGCGTGGCGCCGGCGAAGCCGCAACCCCACGCGAGATTGCCGGCAAAAGCGATGTTGTTTTCCTGTGCGTGACGTCGAGCACCCAGGTCGAGGAGATCATTCTGGGACCTGACGGGCTGATGGCGGGAGGCCGTGAGGGACTGATCATCTGCGATTGCTCAACCGCTGATCCGTTCTCGACCCTGCGCCTTGGCGACAGGCTGCAGGAACAGGGGATCGCGCTTGCCGATGCGCCGCTCGGCGGCACGCCTGCGGGAGCAGAAGCCGGCCAGTTATCAGCGATGGTGGGCGCCGATCCTGCAGTCTTTGCCAGGCTGAAGCCGGCGATCGAGGCCTGGGCGACCAAAATCGTTCTTATCGGCCCGCTCGGCTCCGGCCACAAGATGAAACTGCTGAACAATTTCCTGTCCCTTGGCTATGGCGCTCTCTATGCCGAGGCGCTGACGCTGGGCGAAAAGGTGGGGCTTTCGCCAAAGGATTTCGATCGCGTCATTCGCGGCAGCCGCATGGATTGCGGCTTCTACCAGACCTTCATGGGCTGGGTAATCGACGGGAACCCGAACGCCCATCAGTTCACGCTGGCGAACGCCTACAAGGATATGCGCTATGTGGCGGCGATGGGCGATGCCTCAGGCATGGCAAACCCGCTCGCCAATGCAGTGAAGTCAAGCTATGCGCTCGCCGTCAGCAGCGGCGACGGAGAGCGTTATGTGCCAATGCTGACGGATGTCATCAGTCAATTAGCCGGCGTAGAAAAATATGACAAGTGATCAAGCTGAAACTGCCTTCTCACGCCAGGCGGCAAGCGTCTCGGCGATGATAATCCGCGCGCCTCTTTCCAGCATGTCCTCGCTGAAAGACGCTTGCGGCAAAGGCACGTGGACGAACCCTGCCCAGCGCGGATGAAAGCCGGCAATGAGCTTGCCGCAGCTGTGAAAAAACAGAGCATTGCACAGATAATCGCCGCAATCATCCGACATCGCCGCCGGAATGCCGGCAGCCGCCAGCGCAGCCGCGCACCGCTCAAGCGGCAAACTCGTCTCGATATCGCCCAGTCCTGGTGCCAACTCCGCGCTGGCCGGTCGTTCGCCTTTGGCATCGACGCGATCACGCGCCACATGATTTCGCGCCAGCCGCTCCAGGCGAAAGCCGGGCGCCGAGCGTGACAATCCGAAATGGATGGCGATATCAGGCGCCGCGATGTTTCCAATCAACGCGATGCGCTCGTGCAGCCCGTCATATTCCGTCGGCAGGACAAATGACTGGAAACGGACATCCTCGCCGCAGACCGGCGCGTCGACGGCAAAAAGGCGCATCAACCCTTCAGTCGGATTCAGTGGCGCGCCCGGATAGGGACCAAAGCCGGTGGCGATGATGCTCACCGTCATTCCCGCCCCCTTTGGCGCTCAAGCCAGAGAAGATAGAGGCCGGACGCCACCACGATTGACGCACCAACGAGGGTATAAAGCCCCGGTATATCACCGAAGACCAGCCAGCCCGACACCGTCATCCACACGATCTGGGTGTAGATGAAGGGCGACAGGTCCTGAGCGGCGACATGACGGTGCGCGGCAATCAGCAGCCAATGCCCGATGAGCCCCCACATGCCGGTGGATGCCATCAGCAGCGCTGTCGTGAGATCAGCGGGCGGCACGTAGAAAAACGGCACGACGGGCGTCAGGATCACAGCGCCCGCAAGCGCTGAATAAACCAGCGTCGTCGTTGTCGGATCATGGGCTGCAAGCACCCGCGTCATCAGATTGTAGATGGCGTAGCACAGAGCGCTGATGCAGGAGAGTGACACCGCCCAGTGGACCTCGCCAAAACCAGGTCTGGTGACGATCAGCACGCCGGCAAAACCAACGCCGATCGCCAGCCATTGCCTGCGACCGATCCATTGTCCGAAAAACAAGCCGGCAAGAAGCGCAACCAGAAACGGGGTGGCAAACAGGATCGAAATCGTCTCGGCAAGCTGCAGATATTTAAGGGCAACGAAATTGGCGAAGGTCGACAGGAAGAGAAGGATGGAGCGGGAAAACTGCAGCCAGGGTCGTTTGGTGACAAACAGCCCCTTCACCGTCCACGGATTGATAAAGATCAGCATCAGCCCGGCGTGCCCGACATAGCGCGCCCATACCACCTCGATGGCCGGAATATTCTGACGCACCAGATATTTTGCCGTCGTATCGAGAAATGTGAAACACAGAATGGCCGCGCAGATGAAGCCGATCGCCCCCATGCGGT
>JAKFVK010000018.1 GCA_021732205.1 Hyphomicrobiales bacterium
ATGGCGGGCGAATACGTTATCGAGCCCTTCCGACAACAGCATCTCGGTTGAAAGCTTGAGCCCGTTCATGAGACCCACGGCCGGCGTATAGGGATAGCCATTAATGGCGTAACCGCGCGCCATGTCGCGAATATCAAAGAAAGTTCGCGGCAATTTGGCCAATTTCACCGCTTCCATCGCCTTGGGCGAAAAAGCCAGGATGGCAAGACCGACCGGCAGCATAAAGCCTTTTTGCGAACCGGTGATGGCGATGTCAACGCCCCATTCGGCCATGCGAAAATCCATGCAGCCGATCGAGCTGACACCGTCGACGAGTAGCAGGGCGGGATGGCCGACCGAATCGAGCGCGCGCCGCACGCTGGCAATGTCGGAGCGAACGCCCGTTGCCGTTTCATTGTGCGTCACCAGGACGGCCTTGATTTCGTGCGCCTTGTCGGCCGCGAGCGCTTCCGCAAAACGATCAGCCGGCACGCCTTCCCCCCACGGCGTCTCGATCACATCGACATCAAGACCGTGACGGCGGCACATGTCGATCCAGCGATTACTGAACACGCCATAGCGCGCGCTCAAAACGCGGTCACCCGGGCTCAGCGTGTTCGAGATCGCGCATTCCCAGCCGCCCGTGCCGGACGACGGAAAAACAAAGATCTCGGCGCTGTCGCTCTTCACCACCTTTTTGACGCCGGCAAGCACCGGGCGCAGGATGTCGGCAAAATGGCGCGAGCGATGATCAAGCGTCGGCATGTCGACTGCCCGGCGCAGGACTTCCGGCATATTGGTTGGCCCGGGAATGAAGATGGGATTTTGCATGAACATCAGAGCGTCTCTCCATTTGTTGATCGCAAATTAGCAGGCATCGAGTAATGGTGATATATTTTTGAAAAAATTTTTCATTTTTTTCTTCATGTATTAAAAATATATATATTACAGATAGTTAGATTTTTTCACAGCGGTATACAGCAGGCCTCCGACCAGCTAGCCTGAAGCCGGCGCGCAACGCAGGTGGAACAGCGATGACGAACGAAAATCGACGACGCGGACGCCCTCGGCAGAGCGCCGGGCATGCGCAGCAACCCTCCATTCAAGCCCTTGATCGAGCAATTGACGTGCTGGCTGTTGTCGCCGCCCATGACGGCGTCACGCTGTCGCAAATCGCCTCCGAGCTTGGGCAGTCTGTCGCGACGATGCATCGCGTGATCAATTCGCTCGAACAGCGCGCCATGATCGAACTGAGCAGGGACAGCCAGGAATGGCATATCGGACCGGAAGCGTTTCGTCTTGGATCAGCCTTCCTGCGGCGAAGCAATGTCATCGAGCGCAGCCGCCCGGTGATGCGCCAGCTCACGGCGGAAATGGGGGAAACGTCGAATCTCGGTATCGAGTGGGAAGGAAATGTGCTGTTCGTCAGTCAGATCGAGACGCATCAGTTCATCCGCGCTTTTTTTCGCCCCGGCACCGTTTCGCCATTTCATGCCTCGGGAATCGGCAAAGCATTGCTGAGCATGTATGATCTGCCGCGCACGCGGGCCGTTCTGCAGCAATCAGGCTTCGAGGCATTCACCGCCAACACGATATTGACTGCCGATGCGCTGCTGGTCGAGCTCGACATCATCCGGCGCAAGGGCTTTGCGGTCGATAACGAGGAACGCGCCAAGGGCATGCGCTGTATCGCTGCGCCCATCCTCAACGGTTTCGGCGAGCCGGTGGCAGGCCTGTCGATTTCGGGACCTACCGAACGCCTTCCAGATGCCCATATCGATACCATCGGCGGCAAGGTGAAGGAGGCTGCACAGCAGATTTCATCATTGCTTGGCTTGCTGAAGGGATAGGGTTTCGTTTTTCATTATGATCGGCGTTGATGCTGCCAGGACGCTGCGTGAGGCAAACGGCAGCGGGCGGCTAGCCGCCCGCTGCCGCATCGCTCTCGCGGTCCTTGTGCTCAGGCACGATGCCGCCCAGTGACTGGGTGATCGCCACGGCGACCTGTGCCACGATATGTCCCAGGCGATGAAACCGCTCATCGGATATGCGGGCAGCCGGAGCGGAGAGCGAAATCGCGCATAACGGCTCGCCATCGCTGTTGAAGACGGCAGAGGCAACACAACGCAATCCCGGATTGGCCTCCTCATCATCAAGTGCATAGCCATCCTGGCGAATCCGATGCAGCGCTGCAAAGAGGTCATCGGCCCGCACGATTGATTTTGGCGTCAGGCGACGCAGACCGAACGTCTTGACGATATGGCCGATATCGGGCGTTGCGTAATGGGCCATGATGGCCTTGCCAAGGCCAGACGACGTCATTGGGATGCGTCCGCCCGGGCGCGTGATGGCGCGGACGATCTCGCGGCTTTCGACCTGGTGGAGAATGACCACTTCGCCCGCCTCGGCAATCCCCAGATTGATGGTCTCGCGCGTCTTGTCGCGCAATGCTCGCAGGAAAGGCAGGGCAGCGCCGATGAAATTGTTGCGCCGGGCAAAGGAGGCGCCAACGCTATGGGCCTGTCGGCCGATACGCCAGGCACTTTCAGCTGCATCGAACATAACAAAGCGGCGCTCTTCCATCGTCGTCAGGATGCGGTGCACGGTCGATGTGGACAGACCGCTTCGCTCGGTGATTTCCGACAGGCTCATCCCTGCCTCAGCCTCGGCGATGACTTCAAGTATCCGCATGGCACGATCAACCGCCTGAACCGCGCCCTTGGACTGCGGCTCCCGCGCTTCACGCAACGGTTTTCGCCGTAAAGGGCCGGATGCCTTTTTCATGCCTTCCTCCGATGATCGGTCGCAGCTGTCACGATGGGCGGATCGACGACGCGCACCAACTTATAATCCGCTACCTCACCAAGGACCTGCAAGCCCCCGCGCTAGCGCCGAAGCGCGGATGATGCGCCTGACGTCATTGACACCCAACCGGCGGCATCAATGATTTCGAACCTGTCGGTGAGGTTAAGCGTATGCACGCCGTTGAACGCCGCCCCGGCTGGCGGGCCAAGATGAGCCATGACCGTCTGCTCCAGGCCCGATAGGCTGACCGCGTCGATACGGCATAAGGTGAGCCCGCTGCCATAGCCCGACAGGCAATCCTGGGCCGGGCGCCACAACGCTTCGTTGCGGTGGACCACCGCGCCGCCCGGGCGCGCGCACCGGGCATCGATCATGAATGCCTCCTCCCCGCAGGCCCGCCACGGCCCGAGAAGGTTGTCGCTTTCAAACAAGGCAAGGGTATCCCAGGCCGAATCACCGAAACGATGATCAGCCGCCGTCATCCACCACCGGTCATTCATGCGAAACGGCGTCGCATCAGACAGGTGCCGTCCGGCGATGAGCGTTCTGTCGAGGACCCAGCGATCGGGGAAGGGGGCGGCACGATAAAGCTCAAGAGCACCGTTTGCCGCATTCTCCGGCATCATCCAGATATGGCCGCCCGCGGCAAAGACATACGGGTAGGAGAGATGCGTGCCGCAGTCGAGAACCGGGCGGGGCCTTGTCGCCCGGCCCTGGTCGTCCAGCGTGAAGACGCTGATGATGCCGGAGCGCGTCGCATAGGGAAATTCTTCGCAGAATACATAGGTCGTTCCCTGATGCTCGAAGAGAAACGGATCGGCGAAATACCGTTGTCGATCATCATCAAGCCACGTCCAGTGTGAGGCCGGGGGCATAAGCAGGGTGTCGTAAAGGCTGTCGCCCACCCCAAGCCGGCGCCAGCCGATACGCCAATGACCGTCATGGGCAACCAGTTTTTTAAGGCGCCGGGCGATGCGCGCGGTCAGCGTGCGAGAGAGGAAGATCCATGGCGAACCGGAACGATGCTTGGGCGATTTGCGCGCCGCGCCCATTCTCGCTGACCCGTCGCGGGCCACCGCCCTGATGAGATGAACGAGGCGCCGGGCGATGGCATGACGCCCTGCTGACAGCGACCACGGGTGCTCAAGGGCTGGCAGCGCATCAGCCAGGATATGCATCTCACCCTCAATCAGGCTGACGAGCTGAAGCCGGGGAGCGCGTTCATCAAACAGCGCCGCGTCGCGCGCATTGTCGCCCGCCCGCCCGTCGAAAAGGGGAATGATGCTACCCGGCTCGGGATGGTCGCTCCCGCTCAAATCGAAAACGACGTCCGGCCTGTCCTGCGCCACCTGCGCGATGATATCGTGAGGTTCACTCTTGCAGCTGATGACGGGGCGCGGTTGGCGGCGGCTAAGCAATTGTTCCAAATCCTCGACAAGCGCCATGCCAGGTGATGTCGACCTGCCCTGTCGCCATGACACAACGACCTGATGCGTGTCGTTGCGCAGCATCTTGATCAAATCGTCATGCCAGCCCTGAAAATCATCACGCGGAAGCAGCAAAGAAATGAACGCCATCGTTTTGATCTCACCGTCAGCGTCCACAACAGCGCGTCGGGATTAAATTTTTAACAAGCCGCGATATAGATTAGCCTGCTTTCGACGTAAGGATGTCTTTTTGGCTCAAAGATCTCTCCTTTTCTACACGCATGCGCTGGTTGGTGGCGGTGCTGAACGCGTATGGGCGCGACTGGCCTCGGGTTTCGCCGCGCGGGGCGACAAAGTGACCTTTGTTGTCGATTTCCATGCCGAAGAGAATTTGCGTTTTCTCAGCAATGACGTGCGGCTGATCGTATTGCCGCGTCGTCATCCCCTGGCAACCGAAGGTCTTGCCCATCTGCTCAAAACCACGGCGCCCGACGTCGTCTTGTCGGCGATCAGCATTTCCAATTTGAAATTGACGCTTGCAAGCTGGTGGGCTGGATGCGCCAAACGGGCGATTCTGTCCTATCATGGGTTTTATGAAAACGAGCCGCAATTTCTCAGCCGGCTCGGCTATCAATTCTCCCGCTATATGATGGCCTCGACCGGCGCAACGATTGCGGTGTCGGATAGTCTGCGCGGCGACATGATCGCCCGTTTCAAGGTCGATCCGCAGAAACTGACGACAATTTATAATCCGGCGGCGATTGATCCATTCCCCGCCCCCGTTACTGCAGCAGAGCTTGCCGCAAGGCCGCCCCATGTGGTTGCCATCGGCCGGATGGTCCCGGACAAGGATTTCAGCTTCATGGTACGCTCCTTTGCGCGCACCAAAACACCAGAAGCGCAGCTGACCATTTTTGGCGAAGGGCCCGAGCGTCAGAATGTTAAAGCGCTGTCACATCAGCTGGGGATTGCTGATCGCGTCCACCTTCCCGGATTTTCAAACGAGGTCTACCAGACACTCGCGGCCGCGAAATGCTTTGCACTCGCCTCGCGGCATGAAACCTTCAGCCTGGCGCTCGTGGAGGCGATGTCGTTTGGACTTCCCGCCGTGGTGACGAGGAGCGGCGGACCGCCTGAAGTTTTGGGTTCGCCCGATTTGGGACGAATTATCGATATCGGCGACGTCGATGGCTATGCGGGCGCGCTCGATGAGCTACTAGCCGATCCCGGCGACCCGGCACCCCGGCAGGCGCGGGCCCGGCAATTCTCGCTTGAAGCTGCCCTTGATCATTATGACGCGCTGATCGAACGGGTGATCGCTCAGGCTGCGGGCTGACAGCATCAATTAGCAGCAAATGGCCTCCATGTCGGCTTGCCATGATCCAGCCGGCCGTGATACATGATGAAATTGTGAAATAAACGAACAAGAGCGTTCGAAATCGACGCCGTCACGAACAACGTGGATTCAGGGGAAGAAACAATGAACAGCAAGAGTGTATGGGGTGCGATCGGGTTTGGCCTGGCCTTGACGCTTGGCGCTCACGCCCAGCAACAACCCATCAAGATCGGCCTGAGCGGCCCGTTCACCGGCGGCTCGGCGGCGATGGGTGTGAGCATGCGCGATGGCGTCAAGCTCGCCGTTCAGGAGATCAACAAGGCTGGCGGCTTGCTCGGCCGCCAGATCCTGCTTGTCGAGCGCGATGACGAAGCCAAGAACGAGCTTGGCGTGCAGATCGCCCAGGAATTGATCAACAAGGAAAGCGTCGTCGCCACCGTTGGTTTCATCAACACCGGCGTTGCTCTGGCCTCGCAGCGTTTCTACCAGGAAGCCGAAATTCCGGTGATGAACAACGTGGCAACCGGCAGTCTGGTTACCCAGCAATTCAAGGCGCCGGACCACAAGGCGAACTACATTTTCCGCAATTCGGCAAATGATGCGATCCAGTCGGCCATGATCGCTGAAACGGTGAAGAGAGCGGGCTACACCAAGCCGGCCATCATCGCCGATTCAACCAATTATGGTCAGCTTGGCCGCGCTGATCTGGAAAAAGCGCTGGCGGAACGTGGCATCAAGCCCGTCGCCACCGAGAAATTCAATATCGGCGACACCGACATGACCGCCCAGGCCTTGCGCGCCAAGGATGCCGGTGCTGATGTGGTCCTCACCTACGCCATTGGCCCCGAACTCGCCCAGACAGTCAATGCCGTCGTCAAGATTGGCTGGAAAGTGCCGGTCATGGGCTCGTGGACGCTGTCCATGGCCAGCTTCATCGATGCCGCCGGCGCCAATGGCGAGGGCGTGATGATGCCGCAGACCTTCATCCAGCAGCCCTCCACACCCAAGCGCAAGGCGTTCATCGAAGCCTATCAGGCAACCTACAAGGTTGATCGTATCCCATCTCCGGTCTCCGCCGCGCAAGGGTATGATTCAATGTATCTGCTGGCGGCGGCGATCAATCAGGCAAAATCCACCGAAGGTCGCAAGATCCGCGAAGCCCTCGAGAACCTTCAAACCAAGATTGAAGGCGTCGTCACCACCTATGACAAGCCCTACAGCGCCACCGACCACGAGGCGATCACCGCCAACATCCCGGTGCTTGGCACCGTCAAGGGCGGGCGCGTGGTGCCGGCCAATGCCGCCGACCTCGAAGGCGACAACGCTCTGCGTGTCAAGCCCAAGAGCTGAGCTCACTTCCCGTCGATCACTGCCTTCCCCGCTTTGCGGGGAAGGTTTTCGCTGTTCGTTACGGAGCTGGCCACTGTGCAAAACTTCATGCAGATTCTCGTCTCCGGCATCTCCGTCGGAATGATCTATGGCGTGATCGCCTTTGGCTATCAGCTCACTTTCGCCACCTCCAAAACCCTTAATTTCGGTCAGGGCGAAGCGCTGACCCTGGGGGCGCTGGTTGGGTTTTCGACCGTGACATTTCTGATCGCGCTGGGGCTTCCCCCCCTGGCTGCCTATATCCTTGCATTGCCGATTGTTCTTGCCTTCGGCCTGCTGCAGGGCGCGGTGGTTGAGCGCTTCGGCGTGCGCCAGGCCATCAAGACCAAATCGGAGGCCGGCTGGATCATGGCCACCATCGCACTTGGCATTATTTTCAAGAATATGGCGGAGAATGTCTGGGGCAAGGATCCGCTTAAATTCCCCTCGCCGCTGAGCGAGGCACCGTTGACGATCGGTGGCGTCAATCTGCGGCCGATGGAAATTGCCATTGTGCTGGGCGCGCTGGCGATGATGCTGGCGGTGGAGGCGTTCAACCGGCGCTCGATCTATGGCAAGGCGGTGGTGGCCACCTCGAACGATCGCGATGCGGCGGGTTTGATGGGCATCAACACGCCGCTGGTGATTACCTTCTCCTACGCCCTGTCCTCGCTGAGCGCCGCCCTGGCCGGCGTGCTGATTGCTCCCATCACCCTCACGGGTGCGAATATGGGGGCAGCGCTCGGCCTCAAGGCCTTCGCGGTTGCCATTATCGGCGGACTTTCAAGCGGGCTTGGCGTGGTTGTCGGCGGGCTGATTTTAGGGATCACCGAGAGCCTGACCGGGTTTTATTTCGATACGGGATACAAGGACGTGCCCGGTTTGCTGCTGCTGCTGCTGGTGCTCTCGTTCAAACCCGCCGGCTTGTTCGGTAAATCCGCGATCAAGAAAGTTTGAGCCGATGAAGAACCTCGCTTTTCTGGCCGGCATCCTCGCGCTTGCGGTTCTACCGGTTTTCGTTACCTCGTCCTATTATCTGCCGCTCATCACCACCATCATCATCTACTCCATCCTTGTCCTCGGCCTGGATATCGTCTTTGGCTATACGGGAGAGGTGTCGATCGGCCATGCGGCGCTGTTTGGCGTGGGCGCCTATACGGCCGGGCTCCTGTGGATGCATTTCGGCCTCGGCTTCTGGTGGGCACTGCCATCCGCCGTCATCATCACCGCGCTGTTTGGGGCGCTGCTGGCTTTGCCGGCGCTGAAAGTCACCGGCCCCTATCTGGCCATGGTGACGCTTGCTTTCGGCACGATCGTCATCACGCTCATCAACGAGATGACCGAAATTCCGCTCTGGTTCGGACATTTCAACCTGACCAACGGGCCGCTGGGCATCGAGTTGCGCACTCCGCTCTTCATCGATTTGCGCGACGTGCTCGACCTGTCCTTGAAGCGGCTGAAGGAAGTCGAGTATTATTATATCTGCGCCCTGGCACTGGTCATCACGGTCTTCGTTATCAACCGCGTGATCGCCTCCCATTATGGCCGGGCCTTCGAAGCGTTGCGCGACAGCCCGATTGCCTCCGATTGCATGGGGGTGAGCGTCTACAAGCACAAGGTTCTGGCCTTTGTCATCAGCGCCGGCTTTGCCGGGCTCGCCGGCGTGCTTTACGCCTATTTCCGCCAGTATATCGCCCCCGAAGCGTTCGGCTTCACCCTGTCGATCGAGTTCCTGCTGGCGGTGGCGATGGGCGGGCGCAAATCACGCCTGGGGCCGATCATCGGCTCGGCGATCATCGTCTTTTTGCCCAATGTCCTGTCCGATCTAGAATTGTTCCGCACGACCGCTGCCGCCATCGCCGTGATCGCCATCGTCACCGGCTTTTTTGCCTGGCGGCGCGAGCCCGCCAATGCGCGCAGCATCGCCATTGCTGTCGCGCTCTGCGTGGCGATGTTCGTGTTTTCACTCTTCTTGCAGCGCATCGTTGATTACAAGCTGACGATCTATGGGTTGATGATCCTGTTCGTCGTCTACTACCTGCCCGACGGCATCATGGGCTTCGTGCGCCAGACACTGAACCGTCTGGTGACGGGGCGTTTCCAGCAATCCTCCACCGGCCCGGTTACCGGAGATGCCTCGAAGGTCTGGGGGGCGGCCACGCCGCGCCTTGGCGCCGGCGAGGCGCTCCTGGATATCCGCAAGATCCTGATGCAGTTCGGCGGGCTCAAGGCGCTGAACGAGGTTGACCTTTCGGTCAAGCCTGGAACGATCCACGGTCTGATCGGCCCCAACGGATCGGGCAAGAGCACGATGATGAACGTCCTGACCGGCATCTATGTTCCAAGCGGTGGCGAAGTGCGCTTCGAGGGGCAGAATTTGGCAGGGCTGACATCGCCCGAGATTGCCGACAGGGGTATCGCACGCACCTTCCAGAATGTGCAGCTCTTCAGCGAATTGACCTGTGTCGAGAACGTCATGGTTGGCCTGCACCATACCTACCGCAGCGGCTTTGCCGATGTCGCCCTTGGGACGCCGCGGGCCAGGCGCGAGGAACGGGATGCGCGCATTCGAGCCATCAGCATTCTGCAATTCGTCGGCCTCGAAGACGTGGCAAACGAGGAAGCCCGCAACCTGCCCTACGGGCGGATGCGCCTGCTCGAGATCGGCCGGGCGCTGGCGCTTGATCCCAAGCTGCTGCTGCTCGATGAGCCGGCAGCAGGCCTCACCGCACCCGACATCAAGGAGCTGATCGAAATCATCCGCAAGATCAAGGATCATGGCATGACGGTCATCCTGATCGAGCATCACATGGATGTCGTCATGAGCATCTGCGACCAGGTGACGGTGCTCGATTTCGGCCAGAAGATTTCCGAAGGCGCCCCCGCCGAGGTCCAGTCGGATCCACGCGTCATCGAAGCTTATCTCGGCGGCAGTGCCGCCACAGCCCATTGACGGAGGCAGGGATGCTCGAGGTCCGCAATCTGGTCGCAGGCTACGGCAAGGTCAAAGTGCTGCACGCGCTCTCGCTGCATGTGCCGAAGGGCCAGCTCGTGACACTCATCGGCTCCAATGGCGCCGGCAAGTCAACCACGCTGAGGGCTGTGTCCGGCATGATCAGGCCTGACTCGGGGGAAATCATGCTGGGCGGGCGCAATATCGCCGGTATGGCCTCGCACGACATCACCCGGCTCGGTATGGCGCATTCGCCGGAAGGGCGCCGCGTTTTTCCCACACTTAGTGTCAGCGACAACGTTCTGCTGGGTGCTTTCCCGCGCCTCACAGGCGCGCGCTCAAAGGGCGATGTGAAGGCTGATTTCGATCGGCTGATCGACCTGTTTCCAAAGCTGAAGGATCGGAAGGATCAGCTTGCCGGCACCTTGTCGGGCGGCGAGCAGCAAATGCTGGCGATGGCGCGCGCGCTCATGCTGAACCCTGAAGTGCTGCTGCTGGATGAACCCTCCATGGGGCTGGCGCCCAAGCTCGTCGAGGAGGTGTTCGCCACCATTTCACGGCTTAAAGCGGCCAAGGTGACGATGTTGCTCGTCGAGCAATTCGCCGCCGCCGCGCTTGATGTCGCCGATTTCGGCTACGTCCTCGAAAATGGCCGCATTTCAAGCTCGGGTCCAGCCGAAAGCCTGAAGAATGATCCGGCCGTGCGCGCCGCCTATCTAGGCGCAGCGCATTAGGGTCAGGACCCATTAATTTGGACGAAACGGTGGGAGAGAAATGGCGCGAGGTTGAGGAGCAAGTCTGCAGGAAGTCGTCTGACTTTCAAAGGCTTGCGACATAAAGATCACGTCATTTCACCCCATCCGAAGGACAAGGCACGAATGGCAAACTGGTTCGTCGAAGCCCTCAACCATACCAAGGGGTATGCTTTTCGGGCTTCTCCTGTCATTTTATCCATTCGTGCCATGCCGTTTTGCCTAAATTAGAGCACGGCGGTTTTTGACGGAATCGGGATTCCCAAATCAGCTCTGTTCTGATTCAGTCTCTGTGCTGGATCAGGAGGCCAGCACGGATGACACAGGCCTATTCGGAAGACCTGCGTGCGCGGGC
>JAKFVK010000201.1 GCA_021732205.1 Hyphomicrobiales bacterium
GGGGCACAATCCTCCACCGCCTCGCTTGCTCCCGCCGTTCTGCCGCCACCGCCCAGCGCGCCTGTGGCCCTCGTACCGGTGCAGCCGGCACGCCCGGGCGCGATTTCCGGCGCGCCGAAGCAGCGGGCAGCCAGCACGGTTGCAAATCCTGCGGCGCGCTCCTCGCTGGTCGCCGGAGGCAGAGCCGCCAGCACGACGAATGACGCGGCGCCGGGTGCGCTCAACACAAAAAAATCGTCGCCCGCGCAGAAGCCATCCACCACCACACCAGCACCTGCTGCCAACTGACATGGTGAAGCGAACCGGTGTCGGGCTTGCCGCAGCGCTGGCTGCCGGCATTGCCTATGGTTCGAATGCCCCCTTCGCGACGCTGGCAAGCCGGCTTGGCGTCCCGGGCGGTGATGCCGTGCTGTGGCGTGCGCTTCTCATGCTGGCGCTGACGGGCGGGTTCGCGCTGCTGGCGCGCCAACGGCTCAAGCTTCGCTCGTCCGACATCACTCCGGTGCTTGGCCTTGGGCTTGCAACCGGCGTCACCTCGATTGCTTATCTGTCATCTGTGGCGTTCATACCCGTCTCGGTAGCCGCCATCCTGTTCTACACCTATCCGCTGGTGATCCTTCTTCTCAATCCGCTGATCGAGGGCACGCCACCTGACGTCTCGCGGCTTGCGATCTTCGCTTTTGCCTTCATCGGCATCGTGCTCGTCGTCGGGCCGGGATTTTCAGCCCTCGACATTCGCGGCCTTGGTCTGGCGCTCCTGGCGAGCCTGGGTGCGACCGCCATGTTCTATTTCAGCGCTCGCGCGATGACGAGCCTGACGCCAGCATCCGCTGCGTTCTGGGTGCATGTCATCATCTTGCCTGCGGCGCTGCTCGTGGTCCTGCTGACCGGCGGCCCGGTCGCGCTGCCGGCAACACCGGCCTTTGCCGGTATCTTTGCGGTGATCTGCGGCTCCTACATCTCGGGCTACGTCCTGCAGCTGCTGGCTTTGAGCCATATATCTCCCGCAGTCGCCGGCCTGATATTCCTCGCCGAGCCGGCAGTCGCCATCCTCACCGCTGCCGTCGTTCTCGATGAGCGCCTCACCCTGACGCAAGGCTTTGGCTGTGTCATCGTTTTTGCCGCCCTTGTTGCTGCCACCTTGCTGGAAAGCCGGCGCCAGACGACGGTGTCATGATGAGCGAGCAGGTAAAAAAGCGCGGGCCAAAGCCTCCTGTCTCGACTGTCATCCTGACCGGCTTTCTGGGTGCTGGAAAAACCACATTGCTGAACCGGCTGCTCCTGGCCGAGCACCTGCATGATACAGCCGTCATCATCAATGAGTTCGGCGAGATCGGCATCGATCATCTGCTGGTCGAGCGCGCCGACGAAGGATTGATCGAGCTGTCCGCCGGCTGTCTGTGCTGCACGGTGCGCGGCGATCTGATGGCAACCATGGAAGATCTGCTGCGCCGGCTCGACAATGGCCGTCTTGCCTTCCCCTTCACCCGCCTCATCATCGAAACGACCGGCCTTGCCGATCCGGCACCGGTGATGCAGACCATTCTCCAGCACCCCTATCTGCGCCTGCGCTACCGGCTGGATGGCGTCATCACCGTGGTCGACGCGGTCAACGGCATGGCAACGCTTGACGCACACCCGGAAAGCGTCAAGCAGGTGGCGGTCGCCGACCGCATCGTCATCACCAAGAGCGATCTTGCCGGCGCTCAGAGCGGACACATGGCGGCGTTGCGCACACGCCTGCAGGGCCTGGCGCCAACAGCCCGCCTGCTCGACCAGGCGGGCGGCGAGGCCACCCCCGACAATCTCCTCAATCTGGGGTTGTGGCGTGCGGACGGCCGGCTGCCGGACGTTGCCGCCTGGCTCGCCGATGAGGCCTTGTCATCACCCCACGACCATGGCAGCGGGGCCGTGCTCGACGTCAACCGCCATGACGCATCGATCCGCGCCTTCGCGCTCACCAGCGACAAGCCGATATCGTTGCCGGCGCTTGACATGTTCCTTGATCTGCTGCGCGCCGCCCACGGCCCGAAATTGCTGCGCGTCAAAGGGATCATCAGCACCAGCGATGACCCCGATGCCCCCTTCCTGCTGCAAGGCGTGCAGCATGTCTTTCACCCGCCGGTGCGCCTTGCCGCCTGGCCTGATGATGACCATCGCACGCGCCTCGTCTTCATCGTCAAGGATCTGGTGAAAAGCGATCTGCAAGGCCTGTTCAACGCCTTCCACGACATTCCCGCCATCGACCAGCCGGACCGCGCGGCGCTGACGGATAATCCGCTATCTCTGCGCCGCTGATTTAAGGCTGCGGGATTGAGCGGCAGCGCTACGGCCAGAACCGCGCAGCCGCGCCACCAAGGCTCGCAGATGTGGCGAGCCACGCGCCACGCCTTTGGCATAGTAAAAGCCTGCCGCAGCGACACCTTTCAGCGAACCGGCGCGGGCATACTCCAGCAATCGCTCGCTGCCGATACAGAAATCCCGCTTGTAATCGTAATCACCGACCGAAAAATCAATATGGCGATACCCCGCGCCATGCGCCCATTCGAGCACGCGTTCGATCACCAGCCGGCCGGGGGAACAAAAACCCCGTTTATCACCGGCATGACCAAGCCGCACGAACACAAGTGAGCGCTTATTGGCAATGCCAATGAGCCCTCCGATCAGTTCACTGCCTAACCGCAGCGCGCCAAAAACGACCGTTCCGGCAGGAATACCCTCCTCCAGCAGGCGACGATAGAAATCGCGATATTCCGGCCCATCGAGGCTGTATTCCTGCCCAAGTCCGCGGATGCGCTCGCTTTGCAGCCGCTCGAACGTGGCAAACAGCTCCTGCGCTTCAACCGGATCGGCGATGATGTCAAAGCGAGCCCCTTCGAGACGCTGAAAGACGCGCCACACCCGCGCCTGTTCCTTGCGGAACTTCTTGGCGCGGCTTCGCACATAGACGGTAAAATCGTCTGCCAAGCGCAGCGGATGGGCGTTGAGCGGCCCTTCGGTGACACCGGCAAGGAGGGCGAGCGGATTGGGCCGCGAGCCGATTTTCTGCGGTATCTTGTCAAAGCGCAGCAGATCATGCCCCGGCAGGGCCTTGCGCAAAACCTCGACTGCCCGACGCGCCGCGCCGGACGAGGTCGGCGCTGCCGGTCCAAGCAGCGGCGCATTGTTGTCGCTGACGCCCGCATCGGCAAAGCAGACGACCCTCAGGCCGCGATCGCGCACCAATACCAGGGGGAAAAGCAGAGCCGGCGTACTATCGGCCCCCGCCAGCGCGACGATGACAGGCTGACATGTATCGTTGTGGCAGAAACTTTGATACCACGCGGCGAGAAAGACAGGGTTCTGGAACGGCGTTGCCGAGGTTTCATGCGCCAGCGCGGCCCAGGCGGCAGGGACATCGCTCCAGCGATGATACAGCGCAGCTGTAAAAGCGCCTCTGCCCTCCCCTGATGCCTTGCCCGCCACGCTGTCGCTCATTCAGCCGGTGTGCCGAGCTCGATAATGCCACCGCGCGTCTGAGGATCGAGCTTGAAGGCAATCTCGCGACGTTGCGCCCGCTGCCGGCTGATCCAGCGGGTGCGGCGCATCACCGCCTGCATCGCAGCCTTGGTCCAGTAGCCCGGCCCGGTGATCGCCCGGCTTCTTGGCGTATGCCCGATGGCCGTACGCAGCAGCCCGTTGGCGACATTGACCTTGTGACGGCGCACAATGTCGCGCGTCCAGTGTTCTGTCGTCACCGAGACGTTGAGGCAATCAAGGTTTTCCACCCGGTGCGGCGCATTAAGCGGCCAATGGGCCATATCGCCGGCATCAAGATCGAAGACCTGCGCAAATTCATCATACCAGTCGTGATAGGGCATATCGACCTCGACGCCGAAGAGAGCGATGTTTTCGAGATCTTCGGGACGCAGGAATGGCGCTGAACGCGGGTAGACATAAAGCCGCTTCTTGCCGTGGATCTGCCACAGCGCCTGGCCGGGAAGATCGGCGTGATAATAGACCTGCGCCAGCGGCGAGGAGATAAGAATACCCATCTTGGTGTCGAACATCGGGGCGCCGGGGGCTCTCAGCGCCACTTCCTGATAGGCAGCATCGAGCAACGCCCCATAGCGGCGATCAACGGCATTGACGTTGCGCAGGTTAAGCCACATGCGCCCGTTCCTGATCCAGTCGATGACCTCGGCGCCTTTCATGCCGGCGATATCGCCCTCGCGCCAGAAACGGCGACCGCCGCGCCCGCCCATGTGGATGAGGCTGTAATGCTCGCGCGGATAGTGGTCGATGAGATCGGCCAGCGCCTCGAACGTCAACAGGGGCGAGCGATGAAGCGCATGGTCGAGCTTGACAGGCTGATGTCCCCACACTGCCCCGTGCTTATCGTTCCAGTGCGGGAAAACCATATCGGAATTCGCTGACGGGGTCATGAACTGCTCCATTGCCCTGTGATGAGGACGCTGCAATTCTCAAAACCTAAATATAATCCATGATAGTTACAATTTAATCTGGAAATTAACATTAATGACTGTAAGTATATAATATAATAATTAAATCAGTAAAATTTAATACATTTATGAATATTAACGCAATACTTTAATTAAAATTCGATCGCAAGTAGCCCTTACCACGCTCGTTGGGCAGCACATTGCAATTCGTCCATTTGAAGATAACCTGTCAAAGGACGGCCAGGCGCCGCTCAGAGATGGCGCCGCGGACATCAAGGAGCAAAGCGTGAGAATGACCGTGTTTTCTGATTTTGGCCGGCGGCCGTTGTGGCGTGGCATCGCAGTCATCCTGGTGATGATGGCCAGCGGATTTGGCATCGACCGGTTGGCCGCGCAGGACTTGCGCATCGCCGTATCATCGGAGCCGTCATCCTTTGATCCGCATTTTCACAACCTGACGCCCAATAATCAGATCATGCGGCATGCTTTCGAGCCGTTGATCTTCGCTGATGAGAGTCAGAATTTGTCGCCCGGTCTTGCCACCGGCTGGCAACTCGTCGATGACCTCACCTGGGAATTCAAGCTGCGTCCCGGTGTCAAATTTCATGACGGCAGTACGTTCTCCGCCGATGACGTGATCGCCTCGTTCGAGCGTGTGCCCAACGTGCCGCGCTCACCTTCGCCTTTCACCTCCTATGTGAAAGGCCGGATGCTGGAGAAAATCGACGATTTGACGCTGCGCATCAAGACCGCCGCACCCGATCCGCTGATGCTCAACAACATCGCTCAGGTAATGATCGTCTCCAAGGCGGCCGCCAGGGCGCCGACCGAGGATTTCAATTCCGGGAAGGCAGCCATCGGCACGGGGCCTTACCGTTTCAATGCTTTTGTGCCCGGTGATCGCGTCGTTCTTGACCGCTTTGACGAGTACTGGGGCGGAAAACCGCACTGGCTTCGGGTGACCCTGAAGCCGATCTCCTCCAATCCAGCCCGCGTCGCGGCTCTCCTGGCCGGCGATACCGATGTCATCGAGGCCGTGCCCACCACCGACGCGCAGCGCCTCAAGGCGGACAAGAACCTGATCGTTGCCTCCGCCCTGTCGAACCGCGTCATCTACTTTCATCTCGACCAGTATCGAGATGTGACGCCTTTCATCCGCGCCAAGGACGGCAGTGAGATCAAGAACCCCTTGCGCGATGTGCGCGTGCGCCAGGCTTTATCGAAAGCCATCAACCGTCCGGCCATGGTCGAGCGGGTCATGGAAGGCGAAGCTGTTCCTGCCAGCCAGCTCCTGCCGGACAGCTATCCCGGCACGTCGAAAAACCTGAAGCCGGTGGCGCTTGATGTTGCCGGAGCGCGAAAACTGTTGAGCGAGGCCGGTTACCCGAACGGCTTCAAAATGGTGATGCACGGCCCCAATGGGCGCTATACCAACGATACCAAGATCATCGAGGCCGCAGCGCAGATGTTTGCCCGCATCGGCATCGAGGCAAGCGTTGAAACCCTGCCGCCAGCGCCCTTTTTCTCGCGCGCCTCGTCGGGCAATAATGGCCACCCGGAGTTTTCCTTCATCCTCGTTGGCTGGTCGGCCGGCACGGGCGAGCCGTCTGATTCGCTGCGCACGCTCCTTGGGACGTTTGATCGGGAGAAAGGCACGGGTGCAGCCAATCGCGGGCGTTATTCCAATCCGCAATTCGACGCCATCCTTGCCAACGCCCTGCGCACGGTGGACGACAAAAAACGCGCCGCCCTGCTGGCTGAAGCGACCGATCTGGCGATGAACGATGTTGGCCTCATCCCCATCCACTACCAGTTCAACACCTGGGCCGCCCGCAAGGGATATGCGCTGGTCGCCCGGTCGGACGAATATACGCTCGCGACGTCGGTAAAACCGGCGCCGTGAGCAAGCCGCGCGTCGGGGCACGATCGGCATGACAGCGTTCATCCTGCGTCGACTGCTGCAATCGCTCATCGTCCTGCTGGCGATGATCGTCATCGTCTTCTTCGGCGTGCATGTCGTCGGCGATCCCATCTGGCTTCTCGTCAGCCCCGACCTCACCCAGGACCAGATCGCCGAGGTGGCCCGCCAGCTTGGCCTCGACCGCCCCATCTGGGAACAGTTCGCGGTCTTTCTTGGCAATGCACTGCACGGCGATCTCGGCATATCCTTTGTTCATGGCCAGCCGGCGATGAAACTCATTCTTGAACGCATGCCAGCCACAATGGAGCTGGCACTTTTTGCCCTCGTGCTGGCCCTGGTCATCGGCCTGCCGCTGGGGCTTTATGCCGGATTGCGGCCCGAGCGTGCCAGTTCGCGGGCGATCATGGCTGCCTCCATCCTTGGCTTTTCCCTGCCCACCTTCTGGGTCGGGCTGATGCTGATCATGGTCTTTGCCGTCATTCTCGGCTGGCTCCCCTCAACCGGGCGCGGGCCCACCATCGCCGTCCTCGGGATCGAAACCTCGCTTCTGTCTCTGAAGGGGCTGAGCCATGCCCTCCTGCCTGCCATCAATCTGGCACTTCTGAAAGTGTCACTGGTCATTCGCCTTACGCGCGCTGGCGTGCGCGAGGTTTTGCCGCTCGATTTCATCAAATTCGCCCGCGCCAAGGGATTGAGCGAGACGCGCATCGTCCTTGTTCATCTGCTGCGCAATATTCTCATTCCGGTTGTCACCGTCATCGGCCTTGAATTTGGCTCACTAGTTGCCTTCTCTGTCGTCACCGAGAGCATTTTCGCCTGGCCCGGCATGGGCAAATTGCTCCTTGATTCAATCCAGCGCGTCGACCGCCCGGTCATCGTTGCCTATGTGATGCTGATCGTTGTCCTCTTTGTCGTCATCAACCTCATCGTCGACCTTCTTTACTGCCTTCTCGATCCGCGCGTGCGCCTGCAGGATCAGGCGTCATGAGCGGGAACCCGGCGATGAGCGCGCCCGTGATCGAAACGCTCTTTCAACGCTTCCTCGCCGAAATGCTGGAGGACCGTATCGCCGTCGGCGCCCTCTTGGTGTTTGCAGCACTCGTGGCGGTTGCTGTGATGGCACCCTTCATCACGCCGCAAAACCCCTACGATCTGGCCCAGGTTGACATACTGGATGCGCGTCTGCCGCCGGGCACCAAGGCATCGGAGGGTTTCACCCTGGTGCTGGGCTCTGACGGGACGGGCCGCGATCTCTACTCGGCCATCCTTTACGGCCTGCGCATTTCGCTGAGCGTCGGCGCCCTCTCCGGCGTGATCGCCATGGTTGTCGGCGCCTCGATCGGCCTTGTCGCCGCCTATGTTGGCGGCTGGGTTGAAGCAACGATCATGCGCATCGTTGATCTGCAATTATCGCTGCCCGCCGTGCTCGTCGCCCTCATCCTTGTTGCCGTGCTTGGCAAAGGCGTCGACAAGATAATTCTGGCGCTCGTCATCGTACAATGGGCCTATTATGCGCGCACCGTCCGCGCCAGCGCCCTGGTGGAGCGGCGCAAGGAATATGTTGATGCAGCGGTTTGCCTTGATCTGTCGCAGAGCCGCATTCTCTTTCGCCACATCCTGCCCAATTGCCTCGCCCCGCTCATCGTTGTTGGCACAGTGCAGACGGCGCACGCGATTGCGCTCGAAGCCACCCTCTCTTTCCTTGGCGTCGGCCTGCCGCAGACCGAACCATCGCTGGGTGTGCTGATTGCCAATGGCTTCCAGTACATGCTCTCGGGTCGCTACTGGATTTCGTTCTTTCCCGGCATCGCCCTGCTGCTCACCATTGTTTCCATCAACCTTGTGGGTGACCGCCTGCGCGACGTCTTGAACCCGAGATTGAAGCGATGACGCCAACACTCGACATCGCCGGCCTCTCGACCCACTTCTTCACCCGTGATGGCATCGCCAAAGCCGTCGATGGCGTATCGTTTTCCATCGCGCCGGGCGAGGTGCTGGGGCTCGTGGGCGAGTCGGGCTCGGGCAAGAGCGTCACCGGCTTCTCGATCCTGGGGCTGGTTGACCCGCCCGGGCGCGTCGTTGCGGGCGCCATCCGCTTCAAGGGTGAAGATCTGGTTGGTGCCGACGCGCAGCGCCTGCGCAGCCTGCGCGGCAACCGCATCGCCATGGTCTTCCAGGATCCGATGATGACGCTCAATCCGGTACTGCGGATCGGCGAGCAGATGACCGAGGCGATCTCAGCCCACAGCAAGGCAACGAAAAGCGAAGCTCAGGCGAGGGCGCGCGACGCGCTGGGCGCTGTCGGCATCGCCTCGCCCGAGGAGAGGCTCACCGCCTATCCCCACCATCTGTCGGGCGGGATGCGCCAGCGCGTGGCCATCGCCATCGCTCTGATCAATGCCCCTGATCTCCTCATCGCTGACGAGCCGACAACTGCGCTCGACGTCACCATCCAGGGGCAGATCCTCTCCGTCGTCCAGCGTCTGGTCGCGCGCAGCCATACCGCGCTGCTGTGGATCACCCACGACCTCAGCGTCGTCGCCGGCCTCGCTGACCGCATCGCTGTCATGTATGCTGGCCGCATCGTCGAACAGGGTGCTGTCGACGGCCTCCTCACCTGCCCGCGCCATCCCTATACCGCCGGATTGCTTGCCTCGCTTCCCGAGCGGGCCGTGCATGGCGGAAGGCTTGCCAGCATTCCCGGCATGGCGCCCTCCCTTCTCAATCGCCCGCAAGGCTGCGCCTTTCGCTCCCGCTGCGGGCTCGCGCGCCCGGAGTGTGGCAACGCAATGATCGCGGAAAAGCAGGTAGGTGATCGCCGCTTTGCCTGCCTGCATCCGCTGGCTGATTCAGCCGGGCAGGTGATGTGATGGAGGCAACGCCGCTTCTTGCCGCTGAGCGCATCGACAAGCGATTTGAGCGCCGTCTCGATTTTGCCGGACGCCTGGCGGTAAAGCTCGGCGCTGCGCCTGGCAATGAAACCGTCCATGCGCTTGATGGCGTCAGCCTCGCCGTCAGGCGCGGCGAGGTTCTGGGCGTTGTAGGGGAATCGGGTTGCGGCAAATCAACGCTGGGCCGCATCCTGGCGGGTATCATGCCGGCATCGAGCGGTCGCATCCTGTGGCAGGGCGCGGACCGCGATCGCCTGACCGGGACCGAACGCCGCACTGTCAAGCTTGCCGTGCAGATGGTCTTTCAGGACCCGGCATCATCGCTTAATCCACGCATGCGGGTCGCCGATATCATCGGCGAAGCCCCGCTTGTCCACGGCCAGGTGACGCGCGCCGAACTCGGCGATTATATCGACACGATCCTGCGCGATGTCGGGCTTGATCCGGCAATGAAGCAGCGCTATCCGCACCAGTTCTCCGGTGGCCAGCGCCAGCGTATCGGTATCGCCCGGGCACTTGCGGTCGAGCCGCAATGCATCATCGCCGATGAGGCGGTGGCAGCACTCGATGTGTCGATCCGCGCGCAGATCATCAATCTCTTCGATGAATTGCGCCAGAAGCGCGATCTGACCTATCTCTTCATCAGCCATGATCTGGGTATCGTTCGCTTCATCGCTGACCGCGTGGTGGTGATGTATCTCGGGCGTGTCGTTGAAAGCGCGCCAACCAGCGCTCTGTTCGCCGCCCCCAATCACCCCTACACGGTTGCTCTTCTGGCCGGCGCGCCGCGCCTTGAGGACCGCAAGCGTGCCTTTGCTGCCATCGAGGGTGAAATTCCCTCGCCGCTCAATCCGCCGCGCGGCTGTCATTTCCACCCGCGCTGCCCGCACGTCATGGCACGCTGTCGTGAGGAAGCCCCACGTCTGAGCGAGATCGCGCCCGGTCGCCTCTCTGCCTGCCATCTCAATCAGGCATAGGACGCGGCGTCGAAAAAATGTCATGAAGCGGGTGGAGTGTGGGCGTATCAATACTTCACCCGAACCTGTCACCGCGCATCACCGGAGCTGCCCATGATCACCATCAAGCTCAACGGCCGGCAACAAACCCTTGATGCTGATCCTGATATGCCGCTGCTATGGGCGATTCGCGATCTCATCGGCCTGACAGGGACGAAGTTTGGCTGCGGCATTGCCCAGTGCGGCGCCTGCACCGTCCATGTCGACGGGGTGCCGACCCGCTCCTGCCAGACGCCGCTGTCGAGCCTTGGCAGTGCCGAGGTGACGACCATCGAGGCCATCACCGGCCCGGTCGCAGCAGCCGTACAGGAGGCATGGACCAGGCTTGCCGTGCCGCAATGCGGTTATTGCCAGTCGGGTCAGGTGATGGCGGCAATGGCTTTGCTGAGCGAGAACAAAACACCCAGCGACGCTGACATTGATGCCGCCATGGCTGGCAATCTCTGCCGCTGCGCCACTTATGCCCGTATCCGCACCGCCATCCACGACGCCGCCAGGGCGCTCGCCTGAGGGAGATTTGACGATGCTCCACCTCCTCACCTCGCGACCCGCGCCTCCGAGCCGCCGCGGCTTCCTTATGGCAACGCTTGGCGGCAGCAGCGGGCTGGCGCTAGGCTTTGCCTTGCCA
>JAKFVK010000155.1 GCA_021732205.1 Hyphomicrobiales bacterium
GTCGAGCAGCGGCGCCAGGGTTGCAGCGTCAATGTCGCCCACCACCGCGATCTTGAGCGTGTCGCGGGCGACAATCCTGCGATAAAAGCCGCGCACGTCATCAACCGTTATGGCTGGCACACTCTCCAGCGTACCCAGGCCGGGGCGCGCATAGGGGTGCCCGGCAAAGACCGTCTGGTTGAACAGGCGACCGGCGATGGCATTGGGTTCGGTCTCATTCGAGCGCAAACGCGCCAGAACAGAGGCACGGACCCGGTCAAGCGCGCTTTGATCAAAGCGTGGCTCGCTCAAGGCCGCCCGCAAAAGATCAAAGGAGGCGTCACGATTGGCGGTGAGCGCGCGGATGGAGCCGGACAGCGTCTCGGCGCCGGCGGAGAATCCGAGTTCCACGACAAGGCGCTGCATCGCCTGCTGGAAGGCTTCGGAATCAAGCTTGCCCGCGCCCTCATCGAGAAGCGAGGCCATCATATTGCCGACGCCCGGCCGGCCTTCCGGATCCTGTGTCGAGCCGCCGCGGAAGGCGAAATCCATGGCAATCAGCGGAACCGAATGTTCCTCAACCAGCCAAGCCTCGATGCCTTTGGGCGAGACAACGCGCTGGATGGTGGTGGCTGATGCCGGGCTACTCCAGGAAAGGGCAAGGAAGGCAGCGAGCCACAGGGCGCTGCGCGTGATCTTCGACATAAGCTTTCTCCGCTTCATCCGCCCTAACTGCGTTTACCTTCAGCCCGTGACAGGGTGCCGGTGACCGAGCGGCGCACATCAAGCCATTCGCGGGCCGCCTTGTTGACGTCCTCAACGCGGACCTTGGCGACGCGAGCAGGCCAGGACTGCAACTCTTCGAGACTCATGCCCTCCATCAGGCTCGAGCCAAAAATGCGGGCAACCTGGCTCATACTGTCCTGCGAGGTGATGGCGCTGGCAAGCGAGGCATTGACCGCACGCGCCACCTCGTCCTCGCTCACCCCCTTGTCGACGATTTCGGCAATGACGGCGTCGATGGCAGCCTCGATCTGGTCGAAACCGACACCTGGGCGCGGATTGGCCGAAAAAACAAATCGCCCGTAATCAAGCCCCGAGCCGGAAAACCCGGCATTGGCATTGGCCGCGATCTGCCCGTCGATGACCAGCTTCTTGTAGAGCCGGCCGGTCTGGTTGCCGAGGATTTCACTCAGGATATCGAGGGCCTCGATCGTCCCGTCCTTCAGTGTGTTGGCTGACGGGGTGAGGTAGCTGCGGGTCCACGACGGCGTCTGCACGCGAGGGTCCTGCATGCTGACACGACGCGCGGCGCGGGCGGGCGGCTCGGTCGGGCGCTGGCGTTGCAGGTCACTATCGGCGACGCGGCGTTCCACCTTGCCATAGGTAGCTTCCGCAAGAGCCTTGACCTCGTCGACCGCTACATCGCCGGCAATCACCAGAACCGCATTATTGGGCGTGTAATAGCGGCGGTAAAAGCTGATCGCATCATCGAGTGTCAGGCCACGCATCTCGTGATCCCAGCCGATGATCGGGATACGGTAGGGATGATGGAGATAAAGCGCGGCGGCGGTCTGTTCGGCAAATTGCGCGGAGGGAATATTATCAACCACCTGGCGACGCTCTTCCAGAATGACCTCGCGTTCGGAATCGACCACATCCTTGGTGAGACGCAGATTGGTCATGCGGTCGGATTCAAATTCCATCAGCTGCGCCAGACGGGATTTTTCCGTGCGCTGGAAATAGCCGGTGTAATCCCATGAGGTGAAGGCATTTTCCTGCCCGCCTATTGCGCCCAGCCATTGCGAAAAACGGCCGGAGGGATGGCGCTCGGTACCCTTGAACATGAGATGTTCGAGAAAATGAGCGATACCTGACTTGCCCTTCGGCTCATCCGCGGAGCCTACCCGGTACCATACCATGTGCATGACCACGCCCAGGCGGCGATCAGGCAGCACCACCACCTGCATACCATTATTCAGGGTAAAGCTGCTGGCGTTCGGGGCAAAGGTAGATACAGGGATGCGCGCTGGTGCGGCGGTGTCCTGAGCGCTGGCGGGGCCCCAGCTGGCGAGGGTAAGCCCACACAGAAATATGACGCGCGACATCATCCGCATGAGAAACCTCCGGACTCAGGATCAAACAGGGGATTATGAACCCGGCATGGCGTCGGCAGAGCGTTAATGCTCCAGATGGCAGCCAGGCGGTCGGAAGAAAGGCAATGTACCGTCCGCGACATTCGCCGCTATCAACCGTTCAACAGCCGTTGCCACCACGGACGATCGTCTTTCTGATTTGGCGCTGGTGCTGGCGCCGGCGCCCCGACGGTTGAATCGGGTGCCGGAACCCGCAGGCTCGTCGGCGGATCGATAACCGAATTGCGTTTTGCCGCCTTCGCAGCGTCAAGTCGCGAGGTATCAATACGGTCGAGCGTTCCTTCGAAGGTGCTATTGGAGCCGTTATTCTGGTCAATATAGTCGCGCGCTTCGCCGACGCGCTCTCTGCGTACGCGATCGCGCACATCGACCGTCTCATCGATCTCGAACAAGCTCCATCCGCTGCCTTCCTCCGGCTTGGTCCAGCCACGCTCAAGATCTTCGCGCGAGAGAACGACACCCCCACGATCGAATCGCTGCTCTCTGGGGGCATTGGGGGCATTTGGATCAGAAGGAGATACCGAGCCGCGATTAGCCTCGATCTCTTCGATCGTCAGACGCTTGATCTGATTATCGTCGAACTGTTCCCGCCGCAAACCATCCCGTTGACGGGCGATGCGTTGCTTGCGTGCTTCATCCGGATCGACCGGCCAATTCGGGTTGGCGGCGGCAATTTCAGCCGAATCCTCAGGCGGGCGCAAGCGACCGGCAGCCTGCGGCGGCGGCAGAGCGAGCGGCGCGCGCGGGGTGTAGGTGATTTTTTCGCGTTGCGGGGGGATGATCCCGGCGCTCGCCAGGGCACCGCCGATCACCTTCTGCTCAAAATTTTCCAGCGGATCCTCGCGAAATTGACCATTGCGATCAAGTCCTCCACAGCCGGCAAGCAGCGCAGTTGCACAGGCAATGAGCGCAAAGCGCGCCAACCGAAGAGATGTCGGATAGGGGTGGCCAGACATATTTCGCATCACAATTGCGCTCCAGGAACCTGCGGTATAACGAACCTGCGGCATCACGAGATTCACATTCCCGACCGCCTGTTATCGGCAAAAACGGACTCATACAGCAATGCCGCCACTCCGGCAACAATAGCTACATCGGCAAGGTTAAAGACATACCAGTTGAGGTCGCTTCCTAAAGCGCGCAAATGCAGCAAAAAAAAGTCCGCGACGCCTTCATGGAGGAAGCGGTCGATGGTGTTGCCCAGCGCGCCGCCAATGATGAGCGCCAATGACAGCCGGGTCAGCATAGCGGGCGCGGTATTGAGCCATAGCCACAAAGCCAGCGAAATGGTCAGCTGGATGGCGCCGAGGGCCCATTGACCGCCTGTGCTGTCGAGCGCCAGCAACCCGTAAGACACGCCCTTATTCCACACCAAAACGACGTCGAGAAACGGGGTCAGCGCGACCGGCTGGTGAATGGCGATATCATAGCTCCAGAGCAGCCATAACTTGCTCGCCTGATCGAGCGCACAGACGAGGAGTGCGATCACCAAAGCGCGCGGGGCGTGAGTGCTCCACAGGTTTTTCACGCCGCCGAACCCGTTCGAGCTGCCCATTCTCGCATCGCCACCGCATCGCGCGGCGTGATGTCGGGATAAGTCGGATCAGCACTTGCGGGGTCGAAATATTTCCACGAACGGGCACATTTGCGCCCAGACGCACGCATCACCTCGACAGCGATTCCTGCCATGTCGGGCAGGCGGAAGGCGTCGGCTGGTCCCTCGCCCAGCCGGATGTCAATCGCCGATGTGATGCACAATTCGGCGACATCGATCGCGTCGACTTCGCCAAGCAATCTTGCATCGGCGATATAGACGACCGGGGCTGCTTCCAGCGATGAGCCGAGGCGTTTTTGCGCCCGCTCGATTTCAAGCGCGCCATTGACCACACGGCGCAGGCGGCGGGCTGCCTCGAAGCGCGAAGCGAGCGCCGGGTCTGTCCAGTAGGCCTCGACAGGTTCGAAAAGCGCGGTATGCACCGAGCCCGCTTCGGATGGATAGCGGGCAAGCCACGCCTCCTCGCAGGTGAAGACGAGGATTGGCGCCAGCCAGGTCGTCATGGCGCGAAAGCAGATGTCGATGACGGTAAGCGCGGCATGCCTTGTCGGACTTGAGGCCGGATCACAATAAAGTGTGTCTTTGCGAATATCGAAATAGAAGGCCGAAAGATCGCCCGTCATCAGGGTTGTCATGACCGCGATCACCCGCTTGTAGTCGTAAGCGGCATAGGCGACGATCACCTCGCGATGCGTCTCGGCCAGACGATGGAGAATATAGCGCTCCAGTTCCGGCATATCAGCAAAGGCCACCAACTGAGCAGGATCGGCATGGGCAAGCGTGCCCAGCGACCAGCGCAGCGTGTTGCGCAGTTTGCGATAAGTATCGACGAAGTTTTCGACGATCTTTGGGCCTATGCGCAAATCATCCGCATAGTCGGAGGCAGCAACCCACAGGCGCAGAATGTCAGCGCCGGACGATTTGATGACGTCTTGCGGCGCCACGACATTGCCGACCGATTTCGACATCTTCTCGCCCTTCTCATCGAGGACGAAACCATGCGTCAGCACCACGTCGAAGGGCGCCCGCCCGCGCGTGCCGCAACTCTCCAGCAGGCTCGACTGGAACCAGCCGCGATGCTGGTCGGAGCCTTCGAGATACATGACGCGATCCGCCCCGCCATCGACGATGCGGTGGATGCCATCAAGGGTCGGAAAGTGCCTGGGCGTGTTCAGCACATAGGAATGGGTCGAGCCTGAATCAAACCACACATCGAGCACGTCGGTCACCATCTCATAGGTCGCCGGATCATGGCCGAAGGGGGCAAGGAAGCGCGCGGCAGCACCTTCGGCAAACCACGCATCCGCGCCTTCCGCCTCGAAGGCCGCCGCAATCGCCTGATCGACGCGGGCGTCACGCAGCAATTCCTTCGTCTCGCGATGGACGAAGACGGTGATCGGCACGCCCCAGGCGCGCTGGCGGCTCATCACCCAGTCGGGCTTGTTCTCCACCATGCCGCGGATGCGGTTTTCGCCGGAAGCCGGCACCCATTCGGTCTGGCTGATCGCTTCAAAGGCAGTCTCACGCAGGGTTGGCTGGTTGTCGCCCCTCCGCCCTTCAGCCGAGAACGGCCTGTCCATGGCGATGAACCATTGCGGCGTATTCCTGAAGATGACCGGCTTTTTCGAGCGCCAGGAATGGGGATATTGATGCTTGAGGCGGGCGCGCGCCACCAGCATTTTGGCGTCGATCAGCGCCTTGATGACGGCCTCGTTGGCATCGCCCTTGTCGCCGTTTTCCTTGATGACGCGCTTGCCCGCAAAGCCGGGGGCCTGCGCGGTATAAACGCTGTCATCATCGACGGTGAAGGGAATGGCGGTGTCGATGCCGCGCTCGGCAAGCGCCCGGCCATTTGCCATCCACAGTTCAAAGTCCTCCCGGCCATGGCCGGGGGCTGTGTGCACGAAGCCGGTGCCGGCATCATCCGTCACATGATCGCCATCGAGAAGGGGGACATCGAAGGTGTAGCCGAGGGATGCGAGCGGGTGGGCGCAAGTCATGCGCGCTAACGCATCGGCTGGAACTTCGTCACGAAATTCCAGAGCGATCTTCGCTGACGCGGCCACCTGTTCGGCAAGTTTCCTGGCGATGATGTAGCGCTCGCCGGGCTTCGGCCCGAAGTCGCGCTCATTGGCAGTGACTTCATAGAGGCCATATTCAATCTTGCGCGAATAGGCGATGGCGCGGTTTCCGGGAAGCGTCCAAGGGGTCGTCGTCCAGATGAGGACGTGGGCACGCTGGGTCGCCACAGTTTGGTCGATATGACGCTCAAGCTCCGCCAATCGTTGTGGATCATTATTACGGACACTACTGATCGACGACCACGGCCTGGTAACAACCGGAAACTTCACCCACACCATATCGCTCTGGTAGTCGTGATATTCGATCTCGGCTTCCGCCAGCGCGGTTTTTTCAACCACGGACCACATCACCGGCTTGGAGCCGCGATAGAGCAGGCCATTATCCTTGAACTTCATGATCTCGCGGGCGATCTGCGCTTCGGCGGGATACGTCATGGTCTGGTAGGGGTTGTCCCAATCGCCGGTGACGCCAAGGCGCTTGAATTCCTCACGCTGGATGTTGAGCCAGTTGGTGGCATAGGCCCGGCACTCGGCGCGGAAGGCGTTGATGGCGGCCCCTGAGGAGAGATCGGGCTTCGGCTTGCCCTTGGCGCGGTATTCCTCCTCGATGCGCCATTCGATCGGCAGGCCGTGGCAATCCCAGCCCGGCACGTAGTTTGAATCAAAACCCAGCATCGATTGCGAACGCGTCACCAGATCCTTCAGGATCTTGTTCAGCGCATGGCCGATATGGATGTTGCCATTGGCGTAGGGCGGGCCGTCATGGAGGACGAATTTGGGGCGGCCCTTTGCTGCCTCACTCAACTGGCGGTAGAGATTGATCTTCGCCCAGCGCTCGATGAGCTGCGGCTCGCGCTGCGGCAGGCCGGCGCGCATGGCAAAATCTGTCTTTGGCAAAAAAAGTGTCTGCGAATAATCGCGTTCGCCTGATGTCTGGTCGGTCATGGCTCGATCTGGGGTTGAGCGGTCAAATGGCAGGGTTTCTCATGGTGGCACCCGGTCGGTCCGCCTCGGGCAGCGCGAAGGCTGCTCCCGTCAGACGGAGACCGGGCGGCTAATTCGACACTCTCGAACCATGGCGGACCTCATACCCGTCCTATAGCGGCTGCCGGGCGATGGCGAAAGGGGCAGGCGACAACAGCGTCAATTGACGCCTTGCGATGGCGTGCCATAGTGCCGATGATGCGGCGGGACGCAGCCGCCAGCATCATTGACGGGAGTAGACATGGCCAAGGCTTACTGGATCAGCACTTATCATTCGATTTCCGACCCGGCGGGTCTTGCCGAATACGCCAAGATCGCCGGTCCGGTGATTTCGGCGGCCGGCGGGCGCTTTCTGGCACGCGGCATCGCCGACAAGGCCTATGAGGCGGCCGTCAAGGAGCGCACCGTCCTTGTCGAATTCGACAGTCTGGAACAGGCGGTCGCCGCCTATGAAAGCGCGGAATACCAGAAGGCTGTTGCTATCGTCGTCAAGGCGGCAAAGCGCGATGTGCGGCTGATCAGCGCGGCCTAATCGGCGGCGTCATCTTCGAGACTTGCCTGCAGGTCAGTGCGCGGCGCGCCCAGTGTCGCACTGACGGCATGGCGGGCGTCACCGACATCGTGCCCCATCTGGGCCACCAAAGCGTCGACAGAGGCAAACCGCGCCTCATCGCGCAGGAAGCGGCAAAATTCGACACGGATGGACCGGTCGTACAGATCGCCTGAAAAATCCATCACATGAGTTTCAAGGATGGCCGGCCCATCACCGAACTGGATACGGCGCCCGTAATTGGCGGCCCCCGCATACCAGGCGCCATCTATCCGCACCCTCACAGCATAGACGCCCTGGCGCAGAACGCAGTTGGCCGGCAGGTTCATATTTGCCGTCGGAAAGCCCAGATTGCGCCCGCGCTTGTCGCCGTGAACGACCTCGCCTTCGACTGCCCAGCGCCAGCCAAGATCGCCATTGGCCAGATCAAGGTCGCCAGCGCCCAGCGCCTCGCGGATGAGCGTTGAGGACACGACACGCCCCGCCTTGTCGCTGAACGCGTCGACATGGGCGGTTGCAAAGCCATGACGCTGTCCGGCCTCTTCCAGAAATTGCGGTGTGCCTGCTCTGCCGCGGCCAAAATGAAAGTCAAAGCCGGCAATCGCCATCTGCGCCCGCAACCCATCACAAAGTATTGATTTCACAAAATCTTCCGCAGCAAGTGCAGCCAGTGCCGCATCGAAGGGCAGGGCAATGACCGCATCAAGACCAAGGAAGGTGAGAATGCGCGCCTTCAAGGCGAGCGGGGTGAGACGAAAGACCGGCGTGTCCGGCTTGAAATAGGTGCGCGGGTGCGGCTCGAACGTCATCGCCAGCGCCGGAGCCCGCCGCGCTTTGGCCTCGCTGACCGCGCGCCTGATCACCGCCTGGTGGCCGCGATGGACGCCATCGAAATTGCCAATGGCGATCACACCGCCGCGCAAAACATCGGGCACTTCATCGGGGCGGGTAAAAATGCGGGTGCGGGACACGTCGTTCATCTGCATGGCGGGCAAGTCTGGTGCCTTGTCGCCAGGCAATGGTCAAGCGCCCGAAAAATTTGTCACGACATTTCGCAAATAAAAATGACGCCCGTTAACGAAAATTTTGGGAGATTTGCCTAATTCTCTCCGCAACACCCGTATCCACCCCTTCGGGTTGTCGTTTAGTTGTCGAAGAGCTCGAATTGGGGAATTCGGGCGCCCCGCGTACTAAGAGGCCGCCATGGCAGTCGATACCACGATGTCCGTACTTGTTGTCGATGACTACAAGACGATGATCCGCATCATCCGCAACCTTCTGAAGCAGATCGGCTTTGAGGATGTTGATGAAGCCAGTGACGGCACGGAGGCGCTGTCGAAGATGAAAGAGCGCAAATACGGGCTTGTCATCTCTGACTGGAACATGGAGCCGATGACCGGCTACGAGCTTCTCAAGGAAGTACGCTCCGATGCCACGCTGAACCGCACGCCGTTCATCATGGTCACTGCGGAATCGAAAACCGAAAACGTTATCGCCGCGAAAAAAGCCGGTGTGAACAACTACATCGTCAAGCCGTTCAATGCGCAGACATTAAAAGGCAAGATCGAAGCAGTGTTCGCTGAATAAATATCCTTTTTTTATGATCTGTCTTAATATTGCGCCCAGGCAATGCTGTGGCGGTGTAGTTGCGTGGAGTGTGTCATGGCCCGGCTGTCGAAAGCTCATCTGTCGCGTCTTGAATCCTATCTGAAGAACGACGATCGATCCGAGCCTTCACTGCGCGACGTCATGGCGCTGGCCGAACTGACCACCGAATCGCTGCAAAGCTTCTACTCGCGCTTCGACCGCGAGGTTTACGGCGAACTGGTGGGCATCAGCGAATATATTCTCACCATGCGCCGCGAGATCGCCAGCCTTGGCGTTACCGACCTCAAGGAAACGCGCCTGCCATCAGCGGGCATCGAGCTTGACGAAATCGTCCGCTCGACCGAAGAGGCGACCAATACCATCATGACGTGTGCTGAAGACCTGTTCACCCTCGGGCCGGACAGCGACAATCTCAGCGACAAGATCGGCGATGCGGCTACCCGCATCATGGAGGCCTGCGCCTTCCAGGACCTCACCGGCCAGCGCATCGCCAAGGTGGTCGAGACGCTGAAAGCCATCGAATCGCGCGTCTCGCGCTTTGCCGCCGCCGTCGGCTCGACCGAGGGCAAGACGGAACTCGATGCCAATGAAGAGGCGCGCGCCAAACGCAAGCACGATCTGCTGCTCAACGGTCCGCAGTCCAAAAGCGACGCCGTCAAGCAAACCGACGTCGATGCCATGATGGCGGGCGGCTCGGACCAGGACGCCATCGACCGTCTGTTTGGCTGAGCGCGCACCGGCCCTCGGCGCTACCAGGACAGACGCCACATGACAGCGCGTGGCGCAACATCAGCCGCCGCGAACGCCGCCTCAAGCGCTTTCATATCGATATCACCCGGTTTGCCCGCCAGCGCGGCGTGAATCCCGCCGGCGATGAACAATGCGTCGATCCGGTTGAGCGCCGCGCCTTTGAGGTCGGTGGCGATCGCATCGCCAATAGCAAGGATCGGGGCGGGTTGGCAGCGCCTGTTGGTGCCGATCATCCCGAGCAGAGATACCGCCTGACGATAAGCCTCGCTATAAGGCTTGCCGAAATAGCTCACCTTGCCGCCTTGCGCGCTGTAAAGGGCGGCGATCGCACCGGCGCAAGGAATGAGCCGGGGCCCGCGCTCGACGACGATGTCGGGATTGGCGCACAGCATCGGCAGGCGGCGCGCACTCCATTCATGGCAGCGCTCGCGATAATCCCCGGCGACTTCCGTCTCATCGTTAAACGGGCCGGTGCACACGATGAGATCGGCCTGCTCGACCGGGACCAGCACCACATCCAGTGCGTCATAGAGCGGCAGATCGCGATCTGGACCAAGATGGAAAACGCGGGCGCCGGGCTGGCTTTCAAGATAAGACCGCGTCATGTCGCCCGAGGTGAGGATAGCGTCATAGGCCGCGTCGGGGACCGAGAGGCGCTCAAGCATCGCCCTGACAGAGGGATGCGGGCGGGGAGCGTTCGACAGCAGAAGAACCGGATGACCGCGCTCGCGATACCGGATCAGCGCCTCGCAGGCTGGTGCAAACGCCTGATGCCCATCGTGGATCACGCCCCAGATATCGCAGATAATGGCACCATACCCATCCGCCAGCTCGGATAGTCCGGAAATGCTGACGGTCATCGCTGCCGGCAATCTCAAGATGCGGCGCGTTGCGCCACCAGGGGGCCTTCGCTCAACACATCGGCGCGCACCGGACGGGGCGGCGAAAAGAGATTTCCCTGACCAAAACGCAGATCAAGGTCGAGCAGATCGAGAACGGTGGCCTCCGTCTCGATCTTGTCGGCGATCAGGTCGATGCCATAGCGGGAGAGAAGGCCGGACAAATCAGCAGGGTGAATATCAGATGGCAAGGCGTCTGTGCGACCCAGAAGGAGTTCGG
>JAKFVK010000030.1 GCA_021732205.1 Hyphomicrobiales bacterium
GCCGGGTACGAAGCCATCGGCGAAATTCACCACGCCATAATAGACGAGATACATCGTGCCCGCGACGGCGGCGAGGGCTGCGCCCATGACGAAGGTGATGGAAATCGTGCGGTCGACATTGACGCCGAGGAGAGCTGCCATGCGGCTATCCTGCTCGCAGGCGCGTTGCGCGCGACCAAGCGGTGTGCGCTGCACCAGATACCAGAACACCGCCAGCAGAAGGGCCGTCACCGCAACGATAACGATCTGCTTATAGGAGATGGCTACAACGAAATTACCGTCGCCGGCGATCTTGATGACGTCGGTCAGCATGGGTGCCAGCGGCTTGTTGCGCGCGCCCTGCGCCACCTGGATGAAATTCATCAGGAGAATCGACATGCCGATGGCGGAAATCAGCGGCGCCAGGCGGAATGAACCGCGCAGCGGGCGATAGGCCGATTTTTCGATCACCCAGTTGATCAGAGAGGTCAAAAACATCGATGCCAGCAGGACGATGGTCAGTGTGATGAACAACGACGTGATGCCGACAATGGTGGTCACAAACAAAAAGACCAGCAGCGCGATAAAGGACGAGACCATGAACAGGTCGCCATGGGCAAAGTTCACCATGCCGATGATGCCAAAGACCATGGTGTAGCCGATGGCGATCAGACCATAGATGGAGCCAAGGGTGACGCCGTTGATTAATTGCTGTGCAAAATACTCCACGATACCCTGTCCCTGTCCCAGCGACGGTTGGCCCGCCATCATTGCAACGCTGCCATGCTACGCTGATTGTTAAGTATCTGCCAAGCTTGATTGTTGGTCGGTGCTGCCTCGTGGTTAATCGCGATGCCGTTGCGTCAATCGGGCGTATCGCGCGGCACGGCGCAGAGCGATATCCGACCAGGACAGCCATTGCAGAAATTTCGAAAAACACTGATTTTTGTGATTATTTTTGCAGTGCGGAAATTTTGATTTCCGTTTTCTCGACACTTGACCCGGTTTGGGGATGGGACCACACTTGGCCTGTGCGTGAAACCATGACGCAAGGCGCCGGCAACCGCCACGCCCAAAAATTCAACACCGCGGCGGATTTTTCGCCACCGGTGCCAATGATATCGCAGGAGGGAGACTATGGCGCAGACACCGAAAATCGCCGTCGCCATGACGGTCAATGGACAGGATGTTTCGGCAAGGCTCGAAGCACGCACGCTGCTGGTGCAGTATCTGCGCGAGGGGCTGCGGCTGACTGGCACCCATGTCGGCTGTGACACCAGCCAATGCGGCGCCTGTGTCGTTCATGTCGACGGCAAGGCGGTGAAATCTTGCACGATCCTGGCCAGTCAATGCGAGGGCGCGCAGGTGGTGACAATCGAGGGGCTCGCCCATGGCGACAAACTCCATCCCATGCAGGAAGCATTCCGTGAGCATCATGGCCTGCAATGCGGCTTCTGCACGCCGGGTATGATCATGACGGCGGTTGATATGGCGCAGCGTCTGGGCACGCCTGACGAGCACACCATCCGCGAGGAGCTTGAGGGCAATATCTGCCGCTGCACGGGTTACCACAATATCGTCAAGGCGATTGATGCCGGCTGCCACGAAATGGCGAAGGGTCAACATCGTCAGGCTGCTGAATAAAAATCAAAAAATATGTTGCGGGAGAAAATCCATGACCAAGACAGGGATCGGCGCTTCGGTTAAGCGCAAGGAAGATCAGCGTTTTATCACGGGCAGTGGACAATATACGGATGATGTCAGCCGGCCGGGGCATGTTCACGCCTATTTCCTGCGCTCGCCCCATGCGCATGCCGTCATCAGGCGTCTGGATATCGCGGCAGCGAAAGCGGCGCCCGGCGTGCTCGGGGTATTTACAGGTGATGATCTGGCGGCTGACAAGATCGGCGGCCTTATCTGCGGCTGGATGATCCATTCCAAGGATGGGTCAGCGATGAAGGCAGGCGCGCACCCGGCACTGGCGCAGGGCAAGGTGCGCTATGTCGGCGATCATGTGGCGGTCGTCATTGCCGAAACGCTTGCCGAAGCGCGCGACGGGGCTGAAAAGATCATCGTTGATTACGAGGTGCTGCCGGCGGTTATCGATACGGCGGGCGCACAGGCGGCGAAAACCCAGCTCCATGACGTTGCCCCGCGCAATACGGTGTTTGAATGGGCAATCGGCGACAAGGCGGCGACCGAAGCCGCTTTTGGTGCGGCCCATCACGTGACCAAGATCGATCTCGTCAACAACCGTCTGGTGCCCAACGCCATGGAGCCACGGGCAGCGATTGGCGAATATGACCCGGGACAGGGCGCCTACACGCTGTGGACAACCTCGCAAAATCCGCATGTGGCACGCCTCGTGCTGTCGGCGTTCATCGGTATCGCGCCGGAAAACAAGCTCAGGGTGATTGCGCCAGATGTCGGCGGTGGTTTCGGCTCGAAGATATTCATCTATGCGGAGGAAACGGTTGCGGTCTGGGCGTCCAAGAAGGTGGGGCGGCCGGTCAAATGGGTGAGCGACCGCACGGAAGCCTTTCTGTCGGATGCGCATGGGCGTGATCATGTCACCCATGCCGAGCTGGCGATGGACGCCAAGGGCAAAATTCTCGCCCTCAGGGTCAAGACCATCGCCAATCTTGGCGCTTATCTGTCGACCTTTTCATCCTCGGTGCCGACCTATCTCTACGCAACACTGCTGTCGGGCCAGTATGATATTCCGGCGATCTACGCTGAAGTCGATGCTGTCTATACCAACACCGCGCCGGTTGATGCCTATCGCGGGGCCGGGCGCCCGGAAGCGACGTTCGTGGTCGAGCGGATCATCGAGACTGCCGCCCGCCAGATGGGTCTTGATCCGGCCGATCTGCGCAAGCGCAATTTCGTGCGCAAATTCCCGCATCAGACGCCGGTCATCATGATGTATGACGCTGGTGATTATCGCGCGTCGCTCGACAAAGCGATGGAGATCGCCGACGTCAAGGGCTTCGGCAAGCGCAAGCGTGAAGCGGCGCGGCGCGGCAGGCTGCGCGGCCTTGGCTATTCAACCTATATCGAGGCGTGCGGCATTGCCCCGTCACAGGCCGTGGGATCGCTTGGTGCTGGCGTCGGCCTGTGGGAATCAGCCGAGGTGCGCGTCAATCCCACCGGCTCGGTCGAGGTGTTGACCGGTTCGCATGCCCATGGCCAGGGTCATGAGACAACGTTTGCGCAATTGGTGTCCGAGCGCCTCGGCGTGCCAATGGAGAGCATCAATATCGTTCACGGCGACACGGACAAGGTTCAGTTCGGCATGGGAACCTATGGCTCGCGTTCAGGCGCGGTCGGCATGTCGGCTATCGTCAAGGCGCTCGACAAGGTCGAGGCCAAGGCCAAGAAGGTGGCGGCCCACCTTCTGGAAGCAGCTGAAGCCGATATCGACTTCAAGGATGGCAAGTTCACCGTCAAGGGCACCGACAAATCAGTGGCGTTCGCCGATGTCGCGCTCAACGCCTACGTCGCCCACAAATTCCCCACGTCGGAAATCGAGCCGGGGCTGAAGGAAGGAGCTTTCTACGACCCGACCAATTTCACATTTCCCGCCGGCTGCCATATCTGCGAGGTTGAAATCGACCCGGAAACGGGAGTTACCGAGATCGCCAACTATACGGCGGTCGATGATTTCGGCGTTCTCATCAATCCGATGATCGTCGAGGGTCAGGTTCATGGCGGCATCGCCCAGGGGATCGGGCAGGCGCTCACGGAAGGTGCCGTCTATGACGCCAGTGGCCAGCTTCTGACGGCAAGCTATATGGATTACTGCATGCCCCGCGCGGATAATCTGCCGTCCTTCAAACTTGGCTTCACCGAGACAAGATGTCCGTCCAATCCGCTTGGCATCAAGGGTTGTGGCGAGGCGGGCGCCATTGCCGCGCCAGCCGCTGTCATGAATGCGATGACGGATGCGTTGGGCACGGAAGCCGTGGCCATGCCGGCAACACCGCAAGCGGTGTGGAAAGTGGCGCAGAGCCAGCAGAAATTGGCGGCTGCCGAATAAGGCAGCCTTGAAGACGTTACGTTTCGGAATTCTGATCCCAGGAGATCACCATGTACGCATTCACCTATCTTCGTCCCGGTTCCGTCAGGGGCGCGTCCAAGGCGCTTGCCACAAAGGAAAACGCCAAGCTGCTTGCCGGCGGCCAGACGCTGTTACCGACCATGAAGCAGAGGCTTGCTTCGCCCGATCATATCGTTGATCTCAGCCAGATTGATGATCTGAAAAACATCGAACAGAAGGGCCGGCGCATCGTCATCGGCGCCATGGCCACGCATGCGTCCGTCGCTTCATCGGCGCTTGTCCGCGACAATATCCCGGCGCTTGCGGCTCTGGCCGGTGGCATTGGCGATCCGGCGGTTCGTCATCGCGGCACCATCGGCGGATCGGTCGCCAATAACGATCCGGCGGCTGATTATCCTGCTGCGGTGCTGGCACTGGGTGCGACCATCCACACCAACAAGCGTAAACTCGCGGCTGACGAGTTTTTCGCCGGCCTGTTCACGACCGCGCTTGAAGAGGATGAGGTGATCACCAAAATCGCCTTCCCCATGCCCTCGCGCGCCGCCTACCAGAAATTCCGCAACCCCGCCTCGCGCTACGCGCTTGTTGGCGTGTTCGTGGCCAAGCGCGGGCGCGATATCCGCGTTACCGTCACGGGCGCTGGCTCAAACGGCGTCTTCCGCTGGAGCGAGGCGGAGGCAGCGCTGTCGAAGCGTTTTTCGGTGAAATCACTCGAAGGCCTGTCGATCAGCGCCAGCGGTCTTAATGGTGATATCCATGCTTCGCCCGAATACAGGGCTCATCTGATCGCCGTCATGACGGCGCGGGCGGTTGCGGCAGCGTGAGCTGAGGAGGTGATGGCAGGTCCGTCATCACCTCTTCATTTTTGATGATTGTGATAGCCGCATTCGTAACAATGACAGGAGCCCCTCATGGATATCCACGCACTGGCCCAAGATTTTGTTGCCCTCCTCAAGGCAGGCGATCATCAAGGCGCGGCCGCCAAATATAATTCGCCCGACATCGTCAGTTATGAAGCGATGGATGGCGACATGGCGGTGTGCAAGGGGACGGCGGCAGTCAAGGCGAAGAGCGATTGGTGGTATGCCAATCACGAGATGCATAAATCGGAAGCGCGGGGCCCTTATATCAATGGTTCTGCTTTTGCTGTGCACTTCTCGATTGATGTGACGGCGAAAGAGAGCGGCAAGCGCATGGAGATGGACGAAATCGGCCTTTACACTGTAAAGGACGGCAAAATCTCTGAGGAACGCTTCTTTTATTCTATGGGGTAAGTGGAAGGGTTGCGCGCCTTCGTTCCAAATGCCGAGGTGTCGTGCTCGAATTTGCTTTTGTTTCACTGCTCATCGAGCTGACGCCGGGTCCCAATATGGGATATCTCGTGGCGCTGGTGATGGCGCGCGGCATGCGGGCTGGCCTGTTTGCGGTGGCGGGCGTGATGATCGGCCTGGCGATGGTCGGGTTGCTGGCCATTTCGGGGCTGGCACCTTTGGTTGATCAGGTGCCCGCTGTGGCGACAGGGCTTCGTTATGGCGGCGCGGCTTTTCTTTTTTATCTTGCCTATGATGCCTGGCGCGATCCTTCCCCGCAACAGGCAGCGGAAGGCGGGCGAAATTTCCGCCAGGGGCTGGTTACCAATCTTCTCAATCCCAAGGCGGCGCTGTTCTACCTCACCGTGCTGCCGCCCTTTGCCGAGGCAGCCGGCATGGCCGATCGGGCGGGGCTGGCGATCCATGTTGGCGTCTATGTCGCCATCGCCACGCTTGTTCATCTAATGATTGTCGTTGCCGCCGCCGGGCTGCATCGTGTCGCGCTCACGCCAGGCAATGAGAGGGCTGTGCGGCGGATCGCGGCTTGCCTGCTGGCGTTGGTGGCCCTGTGGTTTTTCTGGAAATCGCGCACGCTATAAAATTTTCCGGGGTGCTTTGCTTTAGCGCCAACAAAGCTAAGATAAGCCATATGACACAGATCGCCTTGCCTCAATCCATCGACGATACGCTGGCGCTGCTCGGCAACGCCGATTACGTCGCCGACCGCTCGCTTGCCACCGTCATTTTTCTGGCGCTCAAGCTTGGCCGTCCGCTTCTTCTCGAAGGGGAGGCGGGTGTGGGCAAGACGGAGATTGCCAAGGTGCTGGCGCAGGGGCTCGGGCGGCGCCTCATCCGCCTGCAATGCTATGAGGGGCTTGATGTCGCCTCCGCCGTCTATGAGTGGAATTATGCGGCGCAGATGATCGAGATCAGGCTTGCCGAGGCAGGCGGCCTGGCCAGCCGCGACAAGCTCGCAGCCGACGTGTTCTCGCAGCGCTTTCTCATCGAGCGACCGCTGCTCCAGGCGCTGAAGGCGGACTCCGCCGGCCCTCCGGTGCTGCTGATAGATGAGCTTGACCGTACCGACGAAGCGTTTGAAGCGTTTCTGCTGGAAATTCTGGCCGATTTTCAGGTGACGATCCCCGAGCTTGGGACCATCAAGGCTGCCGCCGCGCCGATTGTCATTCTTACCTCAAACCGCACCCGTGAAATCCACGACGCGCTGAAACGCCGCTGTCTTTATCACTGGGTCGATTATCCCGATGCGGCGCGCGAACTGGCGATCCTGTCAGCGAAAGTGCCGGGTGTGCCCAAACGATTGTCGCGTGAAATCGTCGCTTTCGTGCAGGCAATCCGCAAGGAAGATCTCTTCAAGGTGCCTGGCGTTGCCGAGACGCTTGACTGGGCATCCGCGCTGGTTGAACTGGACAAGGTGGCGCTCGATCCGGCCCTGGTGTCGGACACGCTTGGAGTTATCCTCAAATATCAGGATGACATCAGCAAGATCGCGGGGTCGCGAGCGGCCCAGCTGCTTGATGATGTGCGGGCGGAACTGAAGGCGTGAACGCGCCCGAGACCATCGAGGGCGAGGATGGCAGGCTTGGCGAAAACATTGCTTATTTCGCCCGTGCGCTGCGTGTTGCCGGCCTGCCGATCGGGCCTGGAATGGTGATCGACGCGGTCAGGGGCATTGAAGCCGCAGGGATCGGCGACAAGCAGGATTTTTACTGGACACTCCACGCCCTCCTCGTGCGCAAGCATGAGCATAGTCCGCTCTTTGATCAGGCATTCCGCCTCTTCTGGAAGAAGCGCGGCTATCTCGAGCGCCTGATGGCGATGATGCTGCCGGCGATGGAGGATCCGCGCCAGCGCAAGGCGGAGACGGCAATGCGTCGCGTGCAGGATGCGCTGTTCTCGGCCATCCGCGACCAGCAGAAGCCCAAGAAGCCTAGACTGGATATCGATGCGACCTTTACGGTGTCGGACGCCGAAATCCTGCAACGCAAGGATTTCGAGCAGATGAGCGCCGAGGAATTGGCGCTGGCGGCCAAGGCGATTTCGCGATTGCGCCTGTCGGTCGATGAGCAGGTGACGCGCCGTCTGAAACCTGCCGTTCGCGGACGGCTGATTGATCCACGTCGGACCTTGCGCGCGTCGCTTCGCGCAGGCGGAGCGCTCATCGACCTCAAGCGCCGCGATCACGGCATCCGCCGGCCGCCGATTGTGGCGTTATGCGACATCTCCGGCTCGATGAGCCAGTACACGCGAATCTTCCTGCATTTCCTTCATGCGCTCTCGGCTGAGCGTGGACAGGTGCACAGCTTCCTGTTTGGCACGCGGCTCACCAACATCACCCGGTCCCTGCGCCACAAGGATGTGGATGAGGCGATTGCCGCCTGTTCGGCGGCGGTGCCCGACTGGTCAGGGGGCACGCGTATTGCGACTTCCCTTCATCAGTTTAATCGCCACTGGTCGCGCCGCGTGCTGGGGCAAGGGGCGATTGTGCTTCTGGTGAGCGACGGGCTTGAGCGCGATGATCACGGGCTCGATGAGGAAATGGCACGGCTTCATCGCTCATGCCGGCGCCTCATCTGGCTTAATCCGCTTCTGCGCTATGATGGTTTCGAGCCGCGCGCCCGCGGCATCCGTGCCATGCTGGCGCATGTGGACGAATTCCGGCCGGTTCATGATCTAACCAGCATTGCCGATCTGGTGCAGGCTCTGTCGCGGCCGGTTGATCAAGCAATCGATATGCGCGACTGGCGCCAGCGTGCCGCCTGAAAAGGAGAGAATCATGGATCAGCCTGATCTGCTCGATGCTGCGGCTTCCTGGCGCCAGGCCGGCAAGGGGGTGGCAATTGCAACCGTGGTTGAAACCTGGGGGTCAGCGCCGCGCGGTGCGGGTGCGCAATTGGCGATTGACGAGAGCGGCCATTTTCTTGGCTCGGTATCGGGTGGCTGCGTCGAAGGCGAGGTGGTGGCGGGCGCCATGGAGGTGATCGCCGACGGCCGGCCGCGCCTTCTTGAATTCGGGGTGGCGGACGAGACGGCGTGGCGGGTTGGGCTGTCCTGTGGCGGTCGCATCAGAATTTTGGTTGAGAGGGTGGAGTGATGGCGTCAAGCGAAGTTCTGATTGCCTTTATGATCGCCACATTCCTATTTGCCGCCATTCCCGGGCCGGCCATTCTCTATACCGCCGCACAGACGATGGCCCGTGGCGCGCGCGGCGGCCTGCTGGCGGCGCTGGGAATACATGTGGGCGGTTATGTCCATGTGGCGGCGGCGGCGATGGGACTGGCGGCGCTTTTTGCCCTTATCCCGACGCTCTATATCGTGCTGAAGATTTTCGGTGCCCTTTATCTGATCTGGGTCGGTATCGGATTGATCCGGGGCGGTGGCGAGCAGGGTGAAGCAGCACCGGTCAGTGTCAAGAGCAGCCAGCGTGTCTTTGCCGAAAGCATGCTGGTAGAGATTCTCAATCCCAAGGCTGCCCTGTTTTACGTGGCCTTCCTGCCGCAATTTGTTGATCCGGCGGCCTATTTTCCCATATGGGCGCAATTCCTCATTCTCGGTGTGGTGGTCAATGTGATGTTTGGCCTGGCGGATATCGTCACTGTTGTCCTAACCTCGCGCGTGATCGGCGCTGTGCGTCGGGCCGAGCGGGCGCAGCGATGGTTCAGATGGATCGGGGGAGCGCTCATGGCCGGGCTTGGTGTCCGGCTGGCGTTTGAACGGAGTTGAGCGATGCGCCTCAGCGATCTTGTCGCGCTCAATACCGCGCGCGCCGGGCGGCGTGCCGGCCTGCTGGTGCAGGATCTGGCGGGTGGCAGCGAACGCTTTATCGATGAGGCGACGCTTGAGGCAAGCGATCCGCTTTATGACGAGGTAGTGGCGCGCTTCCGCTCGGGCACGAGTGGCATGGCCGAGACCAAAGACGGTCCGCGCTTTCTCAATGTCTTCGTACCACCACCTCGCCTTGTCATTATCGGTGCGGTTCATGTCACGCAGACATTGGCGCCAATGGCGAAGATGGCAGGCTATGACGTCATCATCATCGATCCGCGCAGTGCTTTTGCAACGCCGGAGCGTTTTCCTGGTATCGCGGTTGAGGCGCAATGGCCGCAGGATGCCCTGCCGCGCCTTGGGCTTGACCGCTATACGGGCGTGGCGACGCTGACGCACGACCCGAAGATCGACGATCCTGCCCTTATCGCCGCCCTCAACGCCGAGTGCTTTTATGTGGGTGCGCTGGGCTCACGCAAAACCCATGGTGCGCGGTACGCAAGGCTTGCTTCTGCTGGTATCGATGACATACGCTTCGGTCGCATTCATGCGCCGATTGGCCTTGATCTGGGCGGGCGGGCGCCGGCTGAAATCGCGGTGGCGGTGCTGGCGGAAGTGATCCGCACCTTGCGGCGTGGTGATGAGGCGGGGCGATGAAATTCGGGCCGGTGGCGGTTGGCGACGCACTCGGTGCCATTGCCGCGCATTCGCTCAAGGCTGGCGATCACGTCATCCGCAAGGGCGGCGTGGTGACGGCCCAGGACATGGCAGCCCTTGAGGCCGCCGGCATCGCCTCGCTCGTCGTGGCGCGGCTGGAGGCGGGGGACATTGGCGAGAACGAGGCGGCGGCGCGGCTGGCGCGGGCGCTCGCCGGAGCGGGATTGCGCTGTGAGGAGGCGTTCACCGGCAGGGTCAATCTCTTCACCGAGGCGGCGGGCGTGTTGCGTATCGACAGCGCTGTTATTACCGCGACGAACGCCATTGATGAAGGGATAACAGTGGCGACCCTGCCGGCCTTCAGCGCGGTGGAAGCCGGGCGCATGGTTGGCACCGTCAAGATCATTCCCTACGGGATTGCCGGGGCGCAGGTGGCGGCAGCTGAAATGGCTGCGGCCGGCGGCGGCATGTCGGTGGCGCCGTTCCGGCGAAGGGAGGTCGCGCTGGTGCAGACGATTACGCCAGGGTTTGCGGCAAAAATCCTCGACAAGACAACGCGCGTCACAAAAGCGCGGCTTGCCGCCATGGGGGCGCGGATCAGCCGCGAATGGCGGATCGCCCATGAGGAAACGACGCTGGCGGCCACTTTGAGACAGGCTGGCGCCCTGTACGATCTGATCATCGTCTTTGGTGCCTCGGCCATATCCGACCGGCGTGATGTTATTCCAGCGGCGATAGCGGCAGCCGGGGGAGAGATTGCTCATCTTGGCATGCCGGTTGATCCGGGCAATCTGCTGTTGCTTGGCCATATTGCCGGGAAGGCGGTCATCGGCGCGCCAGGTTGCGCGCGCTCACCGAAGGAGAATGGCTTTGACATGGTGTTATCCCGTCTGATGGCGGGTATCCCCGTCGACAGCTCGACCATCGCCGGGCTTGGTGTGGGCGGATTGTTGATGGAAATTT
>JAKFVK010000203.1 GCA_021732205.1 Hyphomicrobiales bacterium
GCATCCTGCCGCTCATTTATTTTGAAAACATCGCGCGTTATGTGCGCAATGGCGGCGCCCTGCTGATCGCCTCAGGCCCTGAAGATGCGGGCTTCGACAGCCTCTATCAGACGCCGCTTGCCCCGATTCTTCCGGCCGAGCCGGCTGGCAGCCTGCTGGAGAGGCCGTTTCGTGCCACCGTGAGCGATGACGGCAAACGCCATCCCGTCACCCGCGGACTGGCGGGAAGCGCCAGCGATCCACCGAAGTGGAGCCGTTGGTTTCGCATGCTGGAGGCCGAAAAGCGCAGCGGGCGTTCACTCCTGCAAGGACCGGAAAGACGCCCGCTGCTTATTCTCGACCGGCCCGAGGAGGGACGCGTCGCGCTGTTCCTCTCCGATCAGGTGTGGCTGTGGGCGCGCGGCTATGAAGGCGGCGGCCCTCACGTCGATCTGCTGCGCCGCCTGGCGCATTGGCTGATGAAGGAGCCGGATCTCGAGGAGGAAGCCTTGCGAGCGGTCCGCACCGGACGCGATCTTGTCGTGACGCGCCAGACGCTGGCCGAGACCACACCTCCGGCAAATATTATTTCCCCGACCGGCAATCGCACCACGCTTGATCTGAAGAACGAGCAGCCGGGTCTTTATCGTGGCCGCTCTTCGGTCTCGGAGCCGGGAATTTACCGTATAGAGCAAGGCGATAAAACCGTCCTTGCCCATGTCGGACCGCTCAATCCGCGAGAGTTCGCCGATGGTCGCTCCTCGACCGAGCCGCTGACCGCCATTGCCGAGGCAAGCGGCGGCAGCGTGCGCCGCTTTGCCAACGCCAGCGGCTATGAGCTTCCTCGCGTCGTTGCCCAGCGCAGCGGCGCCAATTATTCGGGGCCGGGCTGGATCGCGATCAAGGCAAGCGAGGCCAGCATCCTCAAGGGCATCGACGCGATTGCGCTGTTCAACGGGCTTGCCGGTCTTGGACTGTTGATCGGCGCTCTCGGATTTGCCTGGTACCGCGAGGGTCGCTGAACGATAATGTCAGTGATCCGGCGCTTCGTCCCCAGGCGGCAAAAAAGCAACGCGAATGGGCCCCGCCAGACGATCCACCGCGCCGCTCACCAATTCGACAGCCAGCACCCGCGCCGGATCAACCGGCCCCGGCCAGCCGATGCGCTGGTGACCAAGGGGCCTAAAGCCGGCACGCGCATAATATGGCGCATCACCAATGAGCATGACGGCTTCGGCTGGCGTTGTGCGGGCAGATGTAAGCGCTGACGCCAGCAGGGCCTGACCGTAACCTTTGCCTGCGAAATCAGGATGAACAGCCAGCGGTCCCAGCAAAATCGCCGGCATGGCACCGACATGAACATAGGTTTGCCACACGGACGCAATCAGCCGCTCATCAGCAAAAGCTGCAAAGGACAGGCTGCGCTCATGCCCTTGACGCCCGCGCACCCGGTAGGCGGTGCGGGCAAAACGGCCCGGCCCGAAAACAAGGGCGTGCAGATCTACTGTCGCGACGTGAAAAGCAGGGCTGTCGGCAACGATGGTGAAGGCTGCGTTTGCGAGCCTATCGGCGCCAGGCGCCGTCGTGGAGAGCGATATCATGATGACATTCCGGTCGGGCGATCAGGACCCGACCACATCCGACCTCGGCGGCCGCAAATGAGGGTCAGGCAGCGACGGCACGCGCCAAGGCACGACAAGCCAAGGCGCGACGAACCAGGCGTCGTCGTCGCAGAGAGCGGAAGATTGTCACGTTTTCGATCATCATGATGGCGCGATTAGCACGGGGTCGTGCTCATTGCAAACCTCACCATTGCGCCGAGATGGCGTGCCCCTCGAAGATTTCTGCCAGGCGCTGGCGTGTGGCTCTGCTTGTGCCTTCGGGCAGCGCGCGGCGATCAAAGAAGCCACGCGCGACGATTTCAAGCTGGACGGCGCTCGCCGGCCCTTCGACAAAATCGCGGACAATGAAGACCGCCACATGATCGCCGGCGAACGCCTCGCCATTGTGAAAAATACCATGCAGCACCGCCGACCCGCTGCAGGTTATGCCAGCCTCTTCGTGCAATTCGCGCTCCAGCGATAATCGCATGGTTTCGCCGCGCTCCACGCCGCCGCCGGGAAAATGCCAGCCACTGATATAGGAATGTTTGACCAGAAAAATCCGGTCAGAAGCGTCGACAACCACCGCCCGCACCCCGAGCGTCATCCCCCTGCGCAGGAGCCACCACGAAAACAACATTTTGCGCAGCGGTGCGATCACCTTCGTCTTGCCCTCATGTGCTTAAATCTGTTGCAACGCGGCGCAATGATGAATCATTGATCACAACAGGCGAAGATTGCCACATTTAAGCCGTAAACAGCGTCATTTCGTGGCAAACATGAATAAATTGCTAAGCTTATAGCCCGTTTATGCATGGCTGATCGCTCCCATCAACACTTCTTTTTGTGCAATGCAGCAGATATGGTGTGTCTATCAAATCGGCACCCGGGAGCGTCCTGCCTCACGCCGATTTTAGGGAGATTGTCATGTTTGCTCGTGCCCTGTCGCGCCTTCTTGCGCCCCGCATCACCTATGTCTGGCTGCCAGCGCTCGCCGCACCGACGGGCAGCGGACTGTCGACATTGCTGCACTTTGGCTGATCTCATCTGTGCAGGCAATCAGCCTTGGGCATCCTTACCCGCCACTTTTCTTTGATCCGGCCATAGCCCTTGGTGCGTAAAATGCTTTAAGGAAGCGTTGTTTCCTTGAGGTGTTTGCGCGCAGCTGATGGTTTTTGTCCTTGCTCATTTCTCTGACCCCCATCTTGGGCCCGTCCCGCGCCCCAGTTGGGGCGACCTCGCATCGAAACGTGTGCTGGGTTATGCAAACTGGCTGCGCAGCCGCCGCCTTATCCATCGCCACGACATCCTGCAGCGATTGATCGCCGACGCCAAGGCGCATTCCCCCGACCATATCGTGGTGACCGGGGATCTCACCAACCTGGCTCTGCCGGGCGAAATCATCGCCGCGCGCGACTGGCTCGCATCGATCGCTCCGCCGGACCGATTGACAATCGTGCCAGGCAATCATGATGCTTATGTCCCCGGCGCCGTTGAAGAGGCGATGACGTGCTGGCGCGACTACGCCTCAAGCGACGCGGCATCGGGCGATGATGGCGGCGCGCAATTTCCCTTCATTCGCCGCCGCGGGCCGGTGGCGCTCATCGGCCTGTCGACTGCTGTGCCGACACGGCCTTTTTCAGCAGCCGGTCGGGTCGATGGTCGCCAGATCGTCCGCCTTGCCGATGATCTCGTGACGCTGAGCCGCGAAGGGCTGTTTCGCATCGTGCTCATGCATCACCCGATGGATGTGCCCCGCAAGCACTGGCACAAGCGCCTGGAAAACGGGGGAACCGTGCGCACGGTTCTGACGACAGCCGGCGCCGAGCTTGTGCTCAACGGTCATATGCATATGCCCGATCTCGTCACCATTGCCGGTCCCAGGGCGCCGATCCACGTCTTTTCCGTTCCCTCCGCCTCGGCTGATCCGCGCCAGGCCACGTATGGGGCCGGTTATGCCCTGCATCGTGTCGAGGATAAAGGCGCCGACGGGTTTACCTGGAGCTATGAGCGGCGCGCCATCAACAAGGACGGCGAGATTGTCACACTTGAACATGGCAACACCACTCTGCCAAACTCGCGGGCCTAGGGCGATGAGCCTATGGCGAACAAGCAGGCCTCGGCAATCAGCGGTGTTGCACGCGGCGCGACAACGCCATCACATGAGGAGCGCGCGATGAGCGTTTTGTGGAGCGAGCTTTCAGCCGCGCATCTGCGGCACAAGGCCGAAGCCGGCGCTCTGGTAATCTTGCCGGTGGCCTCGACCGAGCAGCATGGCCCGCATCTGCCAACCGGTGTCGACACCTATCTGTGCGCTGCCGTCTGCGAACGCGCCGGCCGTCTCATGCATGATCAAGGAAAGCACGTCGTTGTGGCGCCGACACTATGGGTCGGACTGGCCGAGCATCATGTGTCGTTCGGTGGCACCTTCACCCTTGGTCTTCGCACCTATCACGCTTTGCTTGCGGACCTGCTGGCATCAATCAAGCGTGCCGGATTTAAGCAAACGATCATCGTCAACGGCCATGGCGGCAACATCGCCGCGCTTCAGGCGCTGACGACCGACCTCACGCGCGAGCTGGATATCGCCCTGGGCGTCACCACCTATTTCACGCTGGCAACAGAGAGCTTCGCCGCAACCCTTGAGGACCAGAAGGCGGTTCATCACGCCTGCGAGGCCGAGACGTCCATGATGATGGCGATCAGACCCGACCTCGTTCTCAACGACCGGCTGAACGAGGCGCATGGGCCCTTTGCGCTTGATGGCACGTCGCCCTTGAACCGCCCGCTCAATCATTGGCGCAGCTTCAAGGAGATCACCGATTCCGGCGTCATCGGCGATGCGCGGCGCGCAACGCCAGCAAAAGGTGAAACGTTGATGGCCGCCGCCGCCGCAGCGCTTGCAACGAAGCTTATTGCCGGCGAGCCATGGGCGTGAGCCTCAGCGCTCGCCCGAATAGCCAAAAGCCGATACTGGCGCAGCCGAGGTTTCCACCCAGACCGACTTTGTTGTCGTATAGGCGTGCAGCGCCTCGATGCCGGATGAGCGGCCATAACCAGATTGGCCGAAACCGCCGAAAGGCGACATCACCGAAATTGTCTTGTAGCCATTGATCCAGAACGTGCCGGCGCGCACCTCTGCCGCCATACGATGGGCGCGCGCCACATCGCGGGTCCATACCGCACCGGCAAGCCCGTAGGGCTGGTCATTGGCAAGCTGCACCGCTTCCTCTTCATGGTCGAACGGCAGAACAGAGAGGACGGGACCGAATACTTCCTCGCGGGCAATCTCCATCTCGGGCGAAACCTCATCAAGAATGGTGGGAGAAAAGAAATAGCCGGCTTGCGCGAACGCTGCCGGCGCACTCCCCCCGCTCACCAATCGTGCCCCGTCGCTGACGCCACCGCGGACCATGGACGACACGCGTTCGAGCTGGCGCGCATTCTGGATCGGGCCGAGATGAGTTGCCTCATCGAGCGGGTCACCGATGGCGATGCGCTGGGCGGCGCCAGCGAGGCGCTCGACAAAGGCGCTGTGAATGTTCCGCTCGACGATCAGCCGCGATCCGGCGACACAGGATTGCCCGGCGCCGGAGAAAATCGCCGCCTGCGCGCCCATGATGGCTTGATCCATATCGGCATCAGCAAAGACGATATTGGCCGATTTGCCCCCAAGTTCGAGGATCGTCGGCACCACATTCTCGGCCGCAAGCCGGGCAATCTCGGCACCGGTCCGGCGCGAGCCGACAAAGACCACGAGACTGGTTTTCACATGCGCCACCGCAGCCGCGCCGCAGGTTGGCCCAAGCCCCGCCACGACATTGACAAGCCCGGCCGGCGCGCCGGCCTTGAGTGCCAGATGAGCGAGGATAAGCGAGGTGAGCGGCGTCAGCTCCGAGGGCTTCAGCACCACCGCATTGCCCGCAGCAATCGCCGGTGCCACCTGCCAGCCGGCGGTAAAAAACGGCGCATTCCACGGCGTGATCTGCACGACGATGCCCAGCGGCTCGCGGCGTGTATAGTTGAGGTGGGAGGTCGGGACTGGAATGACATCACCGCTCAGCTTGTCCGCCCAGCCAGCGTAATATTCGAACATCTCGGCAACGCGGCCAACTTCGGCACGTGCATCACGGATCGGCTTGCCGACGTTGATCGCCTCGATCTCGGCAATCAGCGCCTGATGCGCACGCACCTCCTGGCCGATGGCCCAAATGACGCGTCCGCGCGCTGACGCGCTCAGTCGCCGCCAGGCAGCAAGACCATCACCTGCCGCCCTTATCGCCGCATCGGCCGCCCCTGCTCCGCCATCACGATAGCTCAGCAGCGCGATACCTGTCACGGGATCGATCAGGGGGATTGCTTCGCCTGCCCCGCCGATCAATCCATCGCCGACAAAACTGCCGATCTCCACCGTTTTGAACATAGTGGCCAGCAATGTTGCCAACCGTCGCGAACGCTCGCTGACGGCGATCATCATTCGCTCGTTCCCGCAGCAACCACGAATTTATTGAAGTCCTCGTCATCGCCAAGATCTTGGGTCGAAGCGTCCCATAACTGACTGACCAGTGCGCTGACCGCACCAAATGAACCGACATCCTGCCCGAGCTTAGCCGCAAGCTTCACGTCCTTGCGCATCAAGCCCATGGTGAAGCCTGAATCAAAACGCTCGGACAAAATCCAGCGCGTGTAGTTCACCTCTGTGACGGCCGAGCGGCCAGATGCCGCGTTGATGGCGGTCAGCACATCCTCTGCGGGAACGCCTGCTGCGGCGGCAAGCGCCACCGCCTCGCGAACGCTCGCCAGATTGGCGGCAACCAGGAGATTATTGACGAGCTTGGCGACATTGCCTGCCCCGCTCGCCCCGACATGGATGATCTTGTTGCCAAGCGCCGTCAGCACAGGGCGCGCCCGCTCCATCACCTCTTTGTCGCCGCCCACCATGAAGGTGAGCGTGCCTGTTTTCGCACCCTGCGGCCCGCCGGACACAGGCGCGTCGAGAAAGCCAAGTCTGGTCCCGCAGGCAGCAGCAAGCTTGCGCGACATCTTGGGCTCGGATGTCGACGTGTCGACAAAAACGGCGTCAGGCCGGCCGCGCGCAATAAAGCCTGCGGGGCCTTCGACGACAGCGGCGACGTCAGCTGCCTTCGGCAGCGACGCCACGACCAGTTCGCACACGGCATAAAGGCTCGACGGCTCGGCGGCGATCGTCACGCCCGCCTGCTGCGCCAGCCTCTGGCGTTCCGAGGACAGATCGCAGCCACGAACCGTAAAGCCGCGCTCAACCAGGGTCTTTGCCATACCCAGCCCCATGGCCCCCAGCCCGATGATTCCGATATGCTTCATCGCCATCACTTTCTCTGTTCAGCGCAAGCGTCCGCGCGCCGCCACCGGAATGGTTGCAACAATCTCGTCGCCACGAACGGCAATCAGTTCGTCAACCATATTCACCACGACACACACATGATTGGGAACGATACGCACCACATCGCCAACATCGGGGCGATCATTGCAGCGCGACAGATCAAGAAAGCCATGCTCTTCGGCAAAGCGGGCGATCTGCGCCTGCGGATGCTCGATGATGTGGCCATAGCCCTCAAGCCCGCCACCGGGATCAGCCGTCAATGTCTTCGAGCCCGCATCAAGAATGCCCCGATCAGCGCCGCCACGGCTGACCACGCGTGACACGACCGTCAGCGCCACATCGCCCGCCACCGCCGCTCCACAGCCCATCATCATGCGATCGTTGAAAATATAGGTGCCGGCGCGATGCTCGCTTGCGCCCCGCAATTTGCCCAGATTAATCAGATTGGGCGTGCCGCCCGTCGACACCATCCCCGCATCAAGACCGAGCGCCCGCACGCCTGCGAGAGCCTCGTCAAAGAAAAGCTGCGTCTCAGCCCATTTCGTTTCCGGTGGATAGAGCATGAAGCCGGCAAAGCGCAGCGTCGACGCGCGGGATATGTGATCCGCCAGCGCCACCGCCTCGGCGATCGTCGCGACGCCAGCCCGCTCACGTCCCGTATCGCATTCGATCACCACATCAAGCACCCGCCCGGCCTGGCGCGCCGCCATCGCCAGACCATCGATGGTATGCACGCTATCGACCGCCAACGTCAGCTTTGGTCCCCGGCGTAACAGGGCGCTCAGCCGCTCAAGCGTCGCCTCGCCCATCACATTGTAGGTGATGAGAATATCGTCAATGCCGGCTGCCACCATGATCTCGGCTTCACCAAGCTTCTGGCAGGTGATGCCATGCGCGCCTGCCGCCAACTGCATCTTGGCGAAGAAGGGGCTCTTATGGGTCTTGATATGCGGCCGGTTGGCAAGCCCCGCCGCGTCGCAGGCAGCCTGTATCCGGGCGATATTGCGCTCAACCCGGTCAAGGTCGACAGCGACCGCAGGCGTGCCGATCTCGCGCGCAATCGTCTGTGCCGCGCGCCGCGAAATTCCGGGGACAATCGCTGTATCAGTGCTCATGGATCTTGATGATGGCTTCGATTTCAACGGGCATGTTATGGGGAAGAGATGCCATGCCGACCGCTGAGCGGGCATGGCGGCCACGCTCACCCAGCACCTCGACAAACAGGTCCGAGCAGCCATTGATCACTTTCGGCTGATCGGAAAAAAGCGGAATGGCATTGACCATGCCGAGAACTTTCAGGATTTCGACGCGATCAAGATCACCCGCCGCCATCTTCGCCACCGCCAGAAGCTGCAGGCCGATGAGTCTGGCAAACTCATAGGCAGCCTCCGGCGTCACCGTATCGCCGACCTTGCCGGAAAATACGCTGCCATCGGGGCGTCGCGCTCCCTGGCCTGAGAGGTAGACCGTCGAACCATCACGCTTGAAAGGCACGTAATTGGCGATGGGCGTGGGAATAGCTGGAAGGACGAGGCCCATGTTGACCAGGCGCTGTTCACACAACATGATGCCCATTCCCCGCTACGAGCGATACCCTATCTTGGCTGCTTCGCCGGCACTTGCCAATAAGCGCATCTATCGACCCGACATATCGCCTTGCGCGAGATCGAGCGCGACCGACAGGAGCACATTCGCGCCGGCAATCACGTCCTCGGAACGGGTTTCTTCATCCGGCGTATGCGAGCGCCCGTTGATGCTGGGGACAAAAATCATGGCGGTTGGCACAAAGCCCGCCATCATCTGCGCATCATGCCCGGCGCCAGAGGGCATGCGACGCACCGGATAGCCCAGCCGCTTGGCGGCTGCCTCGACCTTGGAAACAATCCGCTCATCAAAAGGAGTGGCAGGAAAACGGGCAAGATCACTGAACGTGATCGTCACATTCTCGCTGGCGGCAATCTGCGCAGCAGCTTCGCGCATCTGCGCTTCGGCGTGCGTCAGTGGCGCGTCATCGGGATGGCGCATATCGAGACTGAACACCGCCTGACGCGCCACGACGTTGACGTTGCCGGGTTCGGTTCGGAACCGCCCGCTGTTAACCCGCAGGCCGGAGATTGTTTTTGTCAGGTCGCGAGCGGCCACCATGAGCCGTGCCGCCGCATAATTCGCGTCACGTCTGACGTCCATCGGGGTGGTTCCGGCGTGGTTGGGCTCACCACTGACGGTCGCCTCCAGCCAGGTGATTGCCTGCACGCCGGTCACGGCCGCAACGCCGCCACCCGAATGATCGAGAACCGGCCCCTGCTCGATATGAAGCTCGACATAGGCATCGGTCTTGACGCAACCCGGCGCCGCCGATCCGGCATAGCCGATGCGCCGCACCTCGTCGCCGACCGTGAGGCCCGCCTGATCCTTGATGGCGTAGGCCTCCTCGACGCTCATATCGCCGGTCCACACGCAGGAGCCGAGAAGATCGGGCGCAAAGCGGGCACCCTCTTCGCCGGTAAAGGCCATGATGGCAATCGGCCGGCGTGGCCGAAAACCCGCTTCCCGCAACGTGGCGATCACCTCAAGCCCCGCCATGACGCCAAGCGCACCATCATAACGCCCACCCGTGCCGACCGTGTCGATATGTGAGCCCAGCATCACCGCAGGCCCGTCAGTCTCGCCCGCCATGACGCCGACGATGTTGCCGATCGGATCAATATGCACCTCAAGATCAAGTTCGCGCATCCAGGCGACAAGCTGGTCACGGCCAAGCCTGTCTTCATCGCTCAATGCCAGCCGGCATACCCCGCCATCGCCCGTATCACCGATCCGGCCGAGCACCTCCAGCCTGGACAACAGACGCGGTCCTGATATGCGCAGATTGGCGGCTTCATTTGCCTGTCTCATGTCGTGCCCCTCAAATCCTTCAAATTACGCCCATGGCGTTCAGCCGGCGAATGGCCTTGTCTTCCTCGATCATCACAAACGCGCGGAAATTGTCCCTTGTCTCCCGCGCCGGTGCCCATTTGTTCTTGCTGATTTCAGCTTCCCATTCCGCCGAGGCGACAAAACGGTCAATGAGCGCAGTCAAACCTGCAAGCTGTTCATCGGCGATACCGGGCGGCGCGAAGATACCGCGCCAAGGTGCGAAGTCGATGGCAAATTCGCCCTGCGACAGATCAACCGCGTTGATCCCCGGGCCTTTGATGTCGCTGGCAGCCAGAACCCTGATCTCGCCCGTGCCCATCGCGGTTTCAAAGTCACGTAAGGTACCAATCGCGCAGGAGGCGCGTTCTTCAAGCGCGCTCACCCGCGTGAGCCCCGCCGGCACAACCGGCATGAACGGCAGCTTGCGCAGATCAATACCGTGGCGGGCGGTGATCGCCGCTGCCATCAGATGGTCTGCTGAGCCGATGGCGCCGCCGGCAAAAACAATCTTGGTAATGTCATTTGTTATCGCGCCGATCAACTCCTGATAGGTTTTGAAGGGCGAGGAAGCAGGAACGACCAGCAGCAATGATTCATTGGCAATGCGGGCAAGCGCCAACGCTTCACCCAATCGCAAAAGCGGCTTTGACGCCAGACCCGTCCCCATGATCGACAGGCTGGCGATCAGAATCTGACCCGCCTGGCCACGCCGCGCAAGAAAGCGCGCGAGCCCGGTCAACCCGCTTTCACCCG
>JAKFVK010000134.1:0-8741 GCA_021732205.1 Hyphomicrobiales bacterium
AGGCTTTCCGTCAAATGATCGACCCTTTACAAATATGGCGGCCCATGGCGCTGGAGTTCATGGCGCGGGAAAACTCAAGCAAGTATCGTGCCTTGTCGGTTCTGATGCTGGTGTGGATAATCATCGATAAGGCCTCATGACACGTCAGGGCAAGTGGGATTGATAATGGTCGCTCCAGCCAACATGGCGCAAGCCTTAGCTGCGGTCGAGACGGGTTTGGCGCGGATTGCCGCTGGCGATAGTGTGCTTAAAGCCTTTTTGACGGTAGATGCTGCAGGAGCACGGCAGGCTGCTGGACAACTGGGGGACAGGCCGCTCGCCCCGTTGCAGCTTGCCGGTACACTGTGCGCCATCAAGGATCTGAGCGATACGGCTGGCCTGCGGACAAGTTATGGGTCGGCTCTGTTTGCTGACCATGTGCCCGAGCATGACGATTTGATCGTCGCTCGTTTACGGCGCGCTGGTGCCTTAATTTTAGGCAAAACCATGACGCCCGAATTCGGCTTTGGTGCTATTTGCCGCAATTTTCTCGGTGGACCAACGGCCAATCCATGGGATATGGCGCTGACATCGGGCGGGTCGTCAGGCGGATCAGCCGCCGCGGTTGCAAGCGGCATGATAGAGCTTGGTCACGGCACGGATTTTGGCGGGTCAGTGCGCACGCCGGCCAGTTTCTGCGGAATCGCCTCGCTGAGGCCAACGCCCGGCATCCTGCCCAATCCAAAAAGAGCGCTTGGCTATGACATGCTGGCGACCACCGGTTTTCTGGCGCGTGATGTGGACATGCTGTCGCGGGCGCTGCTGGCTTGCGCCGGGCCTGACGCGCGCGACCCCCTGTCGCGGACATTCCAGCCGGCACCGCGCGGGCAAAGCGGCATGGCGCTGCGGATCGCTGCGACGGATGATTTCGGCGTGGCGCCGGTGGCAAGCGACGTGCGCGGGCGTTTGGCTGAGGCCGTCGCGGGCCTCCCCGCAAGCCTTGGCGAGGTGCGCCTGGACCACCCCGATTGCGCGGATGCGTTTGCCATCTTCAATGTGCTGCGCCCGGCGCTCATCCACCGTGAATTTGGCGAACTGGAGCAGCGCTTCGGCAAGCGGTTGAGCGAAACGGTGCGCTGGTGGATCAGGCGCGGCGAGGGGATCACCGCGCAGAGCTATCTGCAGGCCGAGGCGGCGCGTACCGCCCTGACAAGGCGGTTTATCTCCTTTTTTGATCGCTTCGACGTATTGATAGCCCCAGCCGCGAGCGTGATGCCGTGGCCAAACACTATTCCTGACGTCACTGAGATCGACGGCAGGCAGCTCTCGACGATCGCCGATTATCTGGCGATCACCTTCATCGTCTCGCTTGCCGGGTGTCCGGTCGTGACGCTGCCAACTCCCCTCCATCAGCATCGTCTGCCCTTTGGCGTTCAGCTTATTGGCCCCCCGGGCTCGGATCTTGCTCTGCTCGCCATCGCTGCGCGTTTCGAGGCCGAGGCGGACTTTCGTTATGTTGCGCCGCCGCATGCCCTGTTTCATATCAACGCCTGAGAGGATTTTTCGACATGATCGATACCACCAGCCGCCGACGCATCGGCATGCTGACGCCGTCATCCAATACCGTCCTTGAGCCGGTGACGCAGTCGCTTTTGACCGGCACGCCGCGATTTACCGCTCATTTCAGCCGTTTCAAGGTCACCGAGATTGCTCTTGATGGGCCGGCGCTGGCGCAATTTGATGACAGTGCAATCCTGCGCGCCGCCGAATTGCTGGCGCATGCCAAGGTCGACGTCATTTCCTGGAACGGGACGTCGGCGGGATGGCTCGGCATCGAGCGTGATGTGAGGCTCAAGGAAAGGATCGAGGCCGCGACCGGTATCAGGGCCAGTACGTGCGTGCTGGCGCTGGGTGATATTCAGACGCGCGTTGGGGCGCGGACGCAGGCGCTTGTCACGCCCTACACGGATGACGTACAGGCAGCGATCATCGACACCTTCGCGCGGGCCGGCGTCACCTGTCCGGTCGAGCGCCATCTCAGCCTTCGCGATAATTTCAGCTTCGGTGCGATCGGCGAGGATACGCTGCGGCCGATGATCGCCGATTGCCTCATCCGACATCCCGATGTGGTGACGATCTTCTGCACCAATCTCAATGGCGTGCGTCTGGCGGCGGAAATGGAGCCGGCAAGCGGCCCGCTCATTCTTGATTCAGTGGCGATCACGCTGTGGGGTGCACTGATGGCGATCGGCGAGGCGCCGAACCAGATCGCCGGGTTCGGGCGCCTCTTCAGCGATCCGCGGCTGCAGCCCCGGCCATCCTAACCACCGAGGGCCGCCTTTCGCCGTGCGAGGCTCTCAGCCGGCCATTCCGTGTCGAGATCGTAGAAGATATCGAAGGCGCGGGCGCTGTCCGGCAAGCGCACCCAGGGAAGCTTCGAGCGGGCGAAGATGTGGACATCAGGGGCGATGGCGGTTGGATCGTCAAAGGTGCCGCCGCGCACGAAGCGGTAATTGGGGCGATGGCCGTAGTCGCTCCAAAGCGCGGTCTGGCACGTCTCGCAGCGATAGATGTCGTGAGGGCGCCCGCTTGCCGTTGGCACGCTGGTGGGGCGCGGAGCGCCGGTCAGCAGGGTGATGTTATCGTTCTCGATGATGGCGTTCACGACGAAGGCGCTGCCGGTCAAACGCTGGCAGTCGCGGCAATGACAGCAATGAACGAACATCGGCTTGTCGTTAAGGCGATAGCGGATGGCACCGCAGGCGCAGCCTCCCTCAAGGGTGTCAATCATATCATTCTCTTACGTTCGTTGGTTGATGGAATGAATCATTGCTGCCTGATCATATCAGCGGCTTTTTCGGCAATCATGATGGTCGGCGCATTGGTGTTGCCGCCGATGAGGCGGGGCATGATGGAGGCATCAACCACGCGCAGGCCGGCAATACCGCGCAGCTTCAGAGCGGGGTCAACGACGGACATGTCGTCGCTCCCCATCCGGCACGTGCCGACAGGATGGTAGACGGTATCGGCCCGGGCACGGATATGGGCGAGAAGTTCGGCATCGCTGTCATCAGCCGGCGGATAGAGTTCGGGCCCACGGAAGGGCGCAAGGGCCGGGGCCTCCATGATGGCGCGGGTGAGGCGCGCGCCTGCCATAAGCGTCGCCTGATCACGCTCATCGCTCAGGAAACGCGGATTGATCAGCGGCGGCAGGCGGGGATCGGCGCCTTCAAGGCTGACCTCGCCGCGTGAATGGGGGCGCAGCACACACACATGGCAGGAATAGCCATGACCAAGATGAAGCGAGCGGGCGTGATCATCGACGATGCCGACGACGAAATGGAGCTGCACATCCGGGCGGTCGAGCCCCGGTTTTGAATGCAGGAAGGCGCCACCCTCGGCCCCCGGCGAGGCGATCAGACCATCGCCGGTCCGGCGCCAACGCAGGATGGATTTTACCATGTGAACAGCGCCGCCAAGACCGATGCCGAGCAGCGTTTTGTCGGGCGAGCGATAACACAGGATGAAATCGATATGGTCTTGCAGATTCTGTCCTACTTCCTGTGAATCGTGAATAACATCAATACCATGGTGGCGTAGTGCCTCTCCGGGTCCGATGCCGGACAGCATCAGGAGTTGGGGCGAGCCGAACGTCCCCGCGCTGAGGATCACCTCACGGCGGGCGCGAATCTGTCGCGTCACTCCGCCCTGGCTGTAGGCGATGCCGGTGGCGCGCTTGTTCTCGATCACGATACGGGTGACGAGGGCGCGGGTGATGATGTGGAGATTGACCTTTCCGCGTTGGGGCTGAAGATAGGCTGCCGCCGCCGAACAGCGCTCGCCGGCCTGCGGGCCGGAATGGAATTGCGTCACCTGATAAAGGCCGGCGCCATCCTGTCGGGGGCCGTTGAAATCATCGTTGCGGCTGATCTGCATTTCGCCTGCCGCCTCGACAAAGGCCTTGCTTGCCTCATGCGGGGTGCGCTGGTTGCCGACCTGCAGCGGGCCATCGCCGCCATGCCAGGCATCGGCGCCTCGCTGATTGCCCTCGCAGCGCCGGAAATAGGGCAGGACCTCGTCATAGGACCAGCCCGTGCAGCCGAGACCGGCCCATTCGTCATAGTCCTTCGGATGCCCGCGCACATAGATCATGGCGTTGATGGCGCTGGAGCCACCCAGCGCCTTGCCGCGCGGCTGGTAGCCACGCCGGCCGTTGAGTTCACTCTGCGGCTCGGTCTCGAAGGCCCAGTTGTTGATCTTAGGGCGGCCGGGCAGCATCAGAACCGTACCGGCGGGAGCGCGCACGAGAATTCCATCGCCAGTGCCGCCCGCCTCGATCAGACAGACGGTGGTTCGCGCATCCTCGCTCAAGCGGGCGGCGAGAACAGCGCCAGCTGAGCCGCCACCGACGATGATGAAATCAAACTCCAGTTTCGCCTCCCGTCCCGCCTGTCTGAGCTTAGGGAGGGAAGCGGCCCTCTGGCAATGGCTGATGGCAAACCAGGGCTTGTCAGGCGCCGCGATCTGTGGTCCTCCTTCGCCGGAAATGCGGGTGTAGCTCAATGGTAGAGCAGCAGCCTTCCAAGCTGAATACGAGGGTTCGATTCCCTTCACCCGCTCCAAATCGCCCTGTTCCAAATTCCTTCGGGCGTACGCTTTTCATAGGCCGGTGCGGGTCATTCGCCACCCTCATTTTGCGGTTTGCGCCACGCCAAACAAAGGTAAGTTGCGCCTTGTGCGGATAGCATCGCGCTAATATCGTCTTGAAACTTGATGATCAGGTGGCTGATTTCGCCATCGCGCTGGCCGCCGGTGCCAGATCGAGACATCGGCGGGTGTCGTGGTTGCGCGGCTTGATAGCGTGGCTCGGTAACGCGGCGCGACAGTTTTTGGGTCACGAGCAGCATAAGCGGGGAGAGTGCAAAATGTCGACGCAGCTTGGAACGCTGGAAGAGCTTCCGCAGGATTACCGCGACGCCATGAGCCAAATCGCGGTGGCGCCGCTGTGGCCGCAAATGCGCAAGGTTCTGCCGCATGGCGCGCCGATGCCGGTGACGCAGGCGCATTGCTGGGCGTTCAGCGATATTCGACCTTTATTGCTCAGGGCAGGCGAATTGACGCCGGTTGAAAAGGCCGAGCGCCGGGTGTTGTTCCTCGTCGATCCGGGGCGAGGGGCGGGTGCCATGCAGGCAACCTCCACCATCTATGTCGGCATGCAGCTCTTGCTGCCGGGAGAAACGGCGCCCGCCCACAAGCATACGCCAAGTGCCGCGCGTATCGTCGTTGAAGGCGAGGGGGGATACACCGTGGTTGACGGCGACCGTCTGCCGATGGAAGCGGGTGACCTTATTCTAACCCCCGGCGGTTGCTGGCATGATCACGGCCATTGCGGCAGCAAGCCGGTGATCTGGCTCGATGCGCTTGATCTGCCCTTGTTCTACTATCTCGAAGCCTCCTACGCGGTGGAAGCACCCTTGCAGACGCCGCGCAATCGTCCCGATCCGTCGGAAGTGGAATATCGTGCCGCAGGTCTGGCGCCCGCCCGGCGCCGTGACATTGCGCCTGCGCCCTCGTATCCGATGATGCGTTTTCCATGGAAGCGCACCGAACAGGCGCTGCGCGAATACGCCCGCCATGGCGATAGCGGGATCGTCGAGCTGGATTACATCAACCCGGAAACAGGCGCCTCCTGCCTGCCGACGCTTGGCTTCACCGCCATGATGCTGCGGCAAGGCAAAAGCGTGAAGCCCGTGCGCAAATCCGCCAGCGCAGTCTTTCATGTGATTGCCGGCAAGGGGCATTCGACGATCAATGGCAAACGCCATGACTGGAGCGCAAAGGATGTGATCTCGGCGCCGGTTTTCGCCGCCATCGACCATGTTGCCGAAGGCGATGACGCCTTCCTCATCCGCATCCATGACGCTCCTTTGCAGGAAAAGCTCGGCTTTTACGAAGAGCGCAGTCAGTAATTTCCCGGAAAAGCCAAAGCCAAGGACCTGAGAGGGCGCGAAATGGGCGATGAGATGATTTTTTTTGGCTATTTTCGCTCATCCGCCGCCTATCGCTGCCGCATTGCCTTTCATCTGAAAGGGCTTTCGCCGCAAACCGTTTTCATCAACCTGCGCGAGGGCGCCCAGAAGGCCGCTGATTTCCTTGCGCTCAATCCCCATGGCATGGTTCCGGCTGTCGCGAGCGACGGACATTTTCTGACGCAGTCGCTGGCGATCATCGAATGGCTGGAGGAAACGCATCCCGCGCCGGCATTGCTGCCGCGTGATCCGTTTGCCCGCGCCTATGTGCGCTCGCTGGCGCTGTCGATTGCCTGCGATATCCATCCCTTGCAGAATTTGCGCGTTCTCAAGCATGTCCGCGACAGCTATGGCCTTGACCAGACAGGCGTTGATCAATGGTGCCGGCGCTGGATCGAGAGCGGTCTTGCCTCGCTTGAGGAGATGGTCAACCGCACCGGCACGGCTGGCAGGTTTCTATATGGTGACGAGCCGGGTCTGGCGGATATCTGTCTGGTACCGCAGATGTTTTCAGCCGTCCGCTTTGGTGCTGATACGAGCAGACTGACCACGCTCAACCGCATCGCCGCGCATTGCGGCACGTTGCCGGCCTTTGCCGACGCGCATCCCGCGCGTCAGGCTGATGCCGCCATGTGAGGCGATTGCAGATGGGCGAGGCCGATCATGGCGCGCGATAAGCCCGTTCTCATTGCCGGTGGCGGTATCGGCGGTCTGGCGGCTGCCATCGGCCTGGCGCAGAAAGGCTATCGCAGTCTGGTACTTGAAAAAGCCCCTCAGCTTGGCGAAATCGGGGCCGGTATCCAGCTTGGTCCCAACGCCTTCCATGCCTTCGATCAACTCGGCGTTGGCGACGCGGCGCGTCAGATGGCGGTTTATATCGACGCGCTCGTGCTGATGGACGCCATCTCCGCAGACGAGATCGCCCGGATTCCGCTCGATGAGCCATTCCGTCAGCGTTTCGGCAACCCTTACGCGGTGGTTCATCGCGGCGAGCTTCATGGCGTGTTCCTGAAAGCCTGCCTTGCGCATCCGCTGGTTGAATTGCGCACCTCCTCAGCCGTTACCGGTTTCACGCAGGACGACAGCGGTGTCAGAGCCCGGCTTGCCGATGGCGGCATGGTTGGCGGCGCGGCGCTCATCGGCGCTGACGGGCTGTGGTCGGCCATCCGCCGCCAATTGGTCGGCGACGGGGCGCCGCGGGTGACAGGGCATACGACGTATCGCTCGGTCATCCCCACGCACGACATGCCTGAAGACCTGCGCTGGAATGCGGCAACGCTGTGGGCTGGGCCGAAATGTCACATCGTCCATTATCCATTGTCAGGTTGGAAAACGTTCAACCTGGTCGTCACCTATCATAATGACGCGCCCGAACCGGTTGCCGGCAAGCCGGTCAGCAAAGAGCAGGTGAAATCCGGCTTTGCCCATGTGCATCCGCGTGCCCGCCAGATCATCGATCGCGGCCATGACTGGAAGATGTGGGTGCTCTGTGATCGTGACCCCATTCTCAAATGGGCCGACGATCACGTCGTCCTGCTCGGCGATGCCGCCCATCCGACGTTGCAATATATGGCACAGGGCGCGTGTATGGCGATGGAGGATGCGGTGTGCCTGGCGCGTGAAGTTGAGGGCGCGTCGGGCGATTTTTCCCGTGCCTTCGAGACCTACCGGATGAAGCGCGTGAACCGTACAGCCCGCATCCAGATCCAGTCACGCCTTGTCGGAGACCATATTTATCATCCGGCGGATGGACATGCGGCCTTACGTAATACAATTATGCGCTCGATGTCGGCGGGTGATTTTTATGACAGCCTGCAATGGCTCTATGGCGGCAGCGGACTGGACGGTGGGGTTGGCGCTGTGCGTTAAATTGTACAAGTTTCAACAAAAAGACTAGCTTCGAAAAAATTCAGGAGGACATCGCATGCATATCAATCGCAGAACTATTCTTTTGGGGGCTGGCGCTGCTCTGGCAGCGCCGCACGTGGTTACAAGCGCTCGCGCGCAGGCGCAGGTAACGCTCAAACTTCACCATTTCCTGCCGGCAGCCTCCAACGCGCAGCGAGACTGGTTTTTGCCCTGGGCTGAAAAGGTCGGCAAGGAATCAGCTGGACGCATCAAGGTTGAGGTCTACCCGTCCATGCAGCTTGGCGGGCGTCCGCCGCAACTCTTCGATCAGGCCAAGGACGGTGTTGTCGATATCGTCTGGACGCTTGCTGGCAATACGCCTGGCCGCTTTCCGCGTCTGGAAGTCTTCGAACTGCCGTTCGTGTCGGGCGCCACGGGCGAGATATCAAGCCGGGCGGTGTGGGATTATTATGAAGCCAATTCGAAAGATGAATTGAAGGATATCAAGCCGCTGGCAGTGTTCTGCCATGGCAAGGGCAATATCTACACCAAGGACAAGGTCATCAGGACGCCCGATGATCTGAAGAACGTGAAGATCCGGGTGCCGTCGCGTCCAATCAATGACAGCCTGCAACTCATCGGCGCGAGCCCGCAAGGGATTCCAGCGCCTGGCGTGCCGGAAGCGCTGGCCAAGGGCGTCGTCGACGGCGTGGTCATGCCCTACGAGATCGTGCCCGCGCTCAAGCTTGATGAACTGACCAACCGGGTCAGCATCTTTGACGGCGATCGCTCGCTTTATACGATCGTCTTCCTCTTCGCCATGAACAAGCCCAAATACGACAGTCTGCCGGCCGATCTGAAGAAGGTCATTGATGATAATTCCGG